>CAZYEG010000023.1:0-9840 GCA_964646365.1 uncultured Methanosarcinales archaeon | reverse complement strand
CACACAATGTATAATCTATGACAACTCAACACTAATGTATACAGCTTCAACAAATGAGACAGAACAAATACTCCATTTGATTGATTCTCTAGATGTTACAATGGATATCCAAGGTGACATAATTTATCGTGATGATGAGTTTATCGATTCTTCAACTGCAAGCACAATCATCCTAAATGTAACAGATGATTCATTCCCAGTAAATGGCGCAAATGTAACTTTAAATATTGGGCATTTAACAATTTTAGGCACAACAAATGGAACTGGGAACTTCCTCTACACATGGAACCCAAATTCAAGTTTTATAGCTGGAGAATATAATATTACAGTAAATATTACCAAATTACATTACGCAAACAGAAGTGTATCAGGCAGCGTCGTGCTTAGGTCTTTCATTAAACCAAGTTGGGTACTTCCAAACAATGACCAGGTTGTCAATGTGTCAAACGATGACTCCGTATATCTAAGATGCGATGTTTTGGAATCAAATTCATCAGTTAATGCAGAAAATTATTCATTCAGTGTTGAAATGAGTAGTTTCTCTCCAGCATACTTTAAGACACTACAAGTTCTTAATACAACTCTATCAATACAAAACAATATTGGAGACACAATTTATCAGAACTATACATGGACTGAGACAGGCGCAAATGGTAATTATAATTATTCAGCAAATGTTTTATCCATCAATACAACGTTGTCACACAATCTTACGAACGATCAGACGGATTTGAATCTTACAGGATATCATTCTCTTATAATTAACACAACCCAAAAAAGTGATAATGCAAGGTATGATGTACTTTTATACAATACTTCATCTTCAATATATTACAAGATTATTGATAATTCATCTACGAACGAGACAGTAGTAAACATCACAGGAAAGATTATTGATGGACTTCGACTTGTCATATACACAAACGATTCAAACCCTGCGAACATCAGTATAAACACAATTTCGTTTGAGGAGAATATCTATACTGATTCGATAGAAGTCTCAAATACAGTTATGTTTAATGGGGATGATTTCTACAGTAAGAATCATGGAGACATGGAAAACATATTAGTTGACGACAGCGATATGTGGAACGTTTCTGCTGACCTTACCGCGTCAAAATCATCACTAAGAAGAACACAAGGCAACTATAGCCTTAAAGCAGAATTTATAAACATAACAGAGGGCGCTTCTCAGTACGTCTCTTTCGATTACTCAGGATTACTTTCCATTGATTCATTGTATAAACGGTTGACTTTTTGGATATACAGTAATTCTTCAAACCTAGTATTCAATATAACAGTAAACAATGGAACCAGTGAAGGAACAGTTAATTTAGGGAACTTTTCAGGTTGGAAATATTTCCAGCCCTCATTTGAAAATTTCAGTATAGGAATGAGCAAGATTTCATCATTCAATATTAATTTCTATAATAATAATTCAGTTAATCTATCATCATTCATACACGTAGATGATATCAGGTTAATGGCAAATCTTACTACTGATAATGATGGGGAAGCATTGGTTGTTTGGTATCCAAAAGCTCTCGGACCTTACAAGATGCAATGTAGAGTAAAAAATGAAAGCTACTATAATTACACATTAAGAGACACACTAAATGTATTTACATTAGCAGAAAGGTCACTTAATGATACTGCCATTTCACTTTTTACAAATGTAAGTGAAGCAAACATCACAACAGGAAATGTCTATTCGTTCAGTGTTACAAATCAATCATATAGAGATTATATTATGCCTTGGAATTTTACAGGACTCATTGAGGAGTTAGAGGTATTTAGTATGGTAAATGAAGATATTACATTGAATCTTTCTCTTCTATCAGACACTATGAGTTTTAATGAAACATACATGTTAAATAAATCATCAATAGAACTGTCTGCGCTTTCCCATTCAACATTTAAGATATATTTCAATGCCACAAACATCAGTCAAGATTACGCAAACCAAACCAGCGTGTTGAGAATAGAAAATGAAGCAAGTGATGAAATCTTGTTCATATATTTCAATCTTACATCGGTTGTCATCAATATCAATCTAGTATCACCCGATCAGAATAATATTCTTCATAGAGTAAACGAATCAGACACTCTGAATTTCATTGTTAATATTACAGTTAACGGTTCATCCGAAGAAAATTCTACGACAAACATTATCAAATCAGTAAAGATAAGCAATTCCACTTGTAAGATAAGCTCAGCAATATACGAAAATTCACTTTGGAATCTTACATGTCCAGCACCATTCCCGGATGGAAATACCATAAATAATTCCGTAATCGTATCTGCGAACATCCAAGGTTTGACCATTCTTGGCAAGACAGGTATTGGAAACGCACACATAACTGAGCAAGATATAATCGAATATACTGATGTCACTGGACCAATTATACACTGGGCTAATGTTTCAGTTGTAAATATATCATTAGACAGAAATATTTCATCTCACATCACAGATAATTTAGATGTAAACAACACAGTTCTACGTTTATTTTCTCCTGGTGCAGGAAACACGATAACCTCATTTGACAATTATACTGAACCATTTAATCTCCGGTTTAATTCAACATCAAACAAGACAACAATTAACGTAACCATTCCTTACAACAGTACCACATACGAATCCAGTATGACTATCCGTGTAAACCAATCATATTTAGTCAATCCTTATCTAAAAATTGGTGGAAGAACGGCTTGGAAATATACTGGAACATATGGTATCGCAAGTCAGTTCAACGATACATCCACACAACTTCAGATTAATGCATCAACATTAAAGTACATCACTATCCCAGGAGAAGCAACAGTCACAAGTGTCAAGATAAATATAACAGGAATTCCAGAGAACCACTCGCTGGCTTATCCAACCGGAATTACGCAGGACTCAAACGGATACTTGTTTGTTTCAGATACAAATAACCATTTAATTCATATCTTTGATTCATCTGACAATTATCTGACAAGCATCGGATCAAACCTTGGGAGTTCTAATACTCAGTTTGCATATCCTGAGATGTTACATATCGATCAAAATGATAAGTTATATATCGCCGATAAGACAAATAAGAGAATCCAGATTTATAGTGCATTTAATTCAAGTGTTGTAACCAGCACATTCGGAGCTGGACTTGTTAATACTGGTACAATCGAGAATTTCACATCCATATCAACATATCCTATCATGAATTCAACAGGTTGGTATTATTCTAATGCAACCATCGCGCAGTCTTCTGACGATAAAGTTGAAGGCACATATAGTCTATCATACTTAACATCAACATCGCCAGTTGCTCGTGTTACATGGTATAATACGAAGATTGACATTTCACAGTATACAAATATATTATTACACCACAAGGCAAATCATACTTTTAATTATACAATAAGACTATCTGATAAAAATAATTGTTCATACGATTATCCACAGACATCTTCAGCCACATGGGAACAAGAAAATATACATTTAGATTTATTTGCAAGTAATGGATGTATTCTCTTTTCCGTATCAAAGTTAGAATTTATTTTTACAAACACTACATCTGTTACAGGATATTTTGACAACATTACTCTTTATAGACCTTATACAAAGAATTCTCACATAAAAACAATCTCCGAGTCAAATATTGCCTTTTCCAATCCAAGATCTGTGCATACCGATAATCAATCAAATATATTTATAGTAGATTCCGGTAGAAATCTTATCTATAAGTTTAATTCAGACTATTCATATAATACAAGCATTGGTCTTTACGGCGGAGAATATAATTTTAGTATCCCAGTTGATCTTCAAATTGTCAATGACTCAATTTATCTAATTGATTCAAACCATAATAAAATAAAGACACTAAAATACAACGGTTCCACATTTTATGTAAACCATACAATGGGTTCATCACATGAGAATTTTTCATATAGCGACCCACAGGGAATTTTTGTATCGGATAAAATCTTTGTAGCAGATTCATCAAATTCTAGGATTCTCATCTATAATCTAGATTACACTTTCAATGCATCAATACTCGGACTATCAAGACCATCAGACATAATAAAGAGACAGAATAATATCTATGTTACAGACTCAATTGGCAGAAGTGTAAAAATATATTCCTTGAATGGAACATTGTACTCTTATAACACGTCACTTGTTAATTTCGGAGATGTATATCCGATTAACGCAAGTATCGATATCGGGAATGATCAGAGTCGAACACTCTTTAATAGAGTTGTAAATGTTGAATGGAAGCAAGGCGCCGCATTAAAGACATCTCGTATTATCGGTAATGTATCAATAGTACAGTCACTTAACAATTATATTTCATCATGTGTCAAGACAACAGATAGATATTCAAATTCACTATGTAATGTTCCAATAAGTTTTAACATCACATCTGCAGGTGATATACAAATCAATTCAATCATCATAAATTATACTATTGATCACAATCTTCCAACCCTTATTGATTCTATTAATGATTTCACTAGAAAGAATACGGATACAAAGATTCCATTTGAAATTGGTTCATCAAATGGAGTTCTAACTGTTACCAACATTAGTTTAAAATATCTTCAAAATTCAAAGAATACATCGTTTGTTGAACAACCTCAAGACGACATTTGGAATGGTACGATAACAGAATTAACTCAAGGGGGAGAATACATTGGTGTTATTTACTCAGCAGATGAATCTGGAATTTTATCAAACAAGGTTAAGTACATCAACAATTATAATCTTATTACTCTAAATACGGGTGTAATTGAGGGAGAGGATAAGATAAATCTAAGTATGACACTTATTCATCCAGATTCTGCGGATGGTTTATTTGCATCACAGGCGAATAATACACGTAACGTCAGCGTCCTCATCTACAATAGAACATACAATATTAATTTATCACTTGATGTTCAGATGCCAGATATATCACTTGATACATACTCAAATTATCTAATAGTATTCCAAAATGCATCTTTCCAAACAACTCAGGATAATGTTACAAATAATACAGTAGTAGATTCACCTTACTCTGTTAGATCATTTTCTTTGCTAAATATCATACCACCAAATATTTCGATTACACCACAACACTTCAATTCTTTAGCATACGCAGGGATTTCTATAAATAACTCTCTTGCGTCTTATCAGAGTATCATTATACGATTAAATTATGAAAATATGCTATCATATCTTTCCACACAAAATTATACAACGCTTGAGGACAATCTCTACATATTCCGTTGTCCATACTACAACATCACTTCATGCGGTTCAGAGGATTGGACAATCTTTGCAAACGGAACAAGAGACAAAGTACCTAATACAATTGAGATTATGACAGATTCAACATCTTCTTATATCATCGCGGAAACAAATTCGAGTCTTTATCCTACTCCTGAAGAAAGCGAAGAAGATGACGTTGCACAAGATGACTCCAGTGACTCATCCAGTTCTTCTTCATCCGGTGGAGGCACCTCAGGTGGAGCACTTTCTCTCGCAGATGAAGTTAGTAAGTTCTGTGGAGACGGAATATGTAGTGAAGATATTGGGGAGAATGAAACATCATGTCCGATTGATTGTTCTGGTCCTCAGGTTATTTTGTACGATATGTGTGGGAACAATATCTGTGATTTAGGAGAGAATCCTACAAACTGTCAAGCAGATTGTGGTGATTTCCCATTAGATATTGATGCAGAGAGTGTAGAAAACATTGTGATTTATTCTGGACAAACAATAAATAAAACACTATTATTAAAAAACATAATTAATAATACAGTTGATGTTGAATTAAGTATTTCTGGAGAAAAAATCCAGAAATTTTTGACAATATTTGAAGAGAAGTTTACACTTATTAAAAATAACAATCATCAGTCAAACATAATAGTCAATATCCCAGATGAGGAAAAGCCAGCAACGTATAATGGATATTTAATGATAAAAGCTGATGGTCGTCAGAAAAACATCCCAATACTGTTATCTATAACACCAAAACCAATCAATCTATACGATATTGAAGTAAAAGTCAGGACTGACAAAGTATCATTAAATGGAGAACATCTAGTTTTTGATGTTCAGATCAAAAACCCACAACCAGAACAAGGAGTTCTAAATATGTTTTATTCAATCACTCCAGTTTCAAAGTCAGGGATTACAGGAGATTTTATTTTAGGAAATGAAACCCTGATATTTACAGGACAAAAAAGTCTTGTAAAAGAATTCATGTTAAATCTTACAGATCCTAACAATATCATTGCATTAAATAATTTGACAAGAGGAAAATATATACTCAAAGTCGGAATTGTAGGAACAGATTATTTTGGTGTTACAACATTTGAAGTTACTAAGCCATTTTGGACAAAACAAAAAATAAATTTTGCATTGTTCGACTTAATATTATTATTAATAGGTTTATTGATTTATGTTGGGTATAGAGTTATTCATTCAAGAATCCTCAAAAATAAAAGATACATTACACCAGTATATAATCTTCTTCCAAAGAAGAGCAGTAAAGGATTTTGGTTGGGGCTTCTCGCAGAAGCAAAGAAGAAGGCATGGTACGATTCTTCTGATCTTACTACCCATGTACTTACTGCAGGTTCCACAGGAGCAGGTAAAAGTGTAAGTGCATCTGTCTTTGTAGAGGAGGCTCTTATGAAGAAGATACCTGTAGTAGTATTTGATCCGACATCACAATGGACAGGATTCCTTAAACCATGCCAGGATGAAAAATTGCTTAGATACTATTCCAAGTTTGGTTTAGATCCGAAGAATGATCCTAGGTCATTTAAGGGACTGATATATAATGTAAAGAATCCAAATTTAAATCTTGATTTTGATAAATTGATGACACCTGGAGAAATTACAGTCTTCAATCTTGCATATCTTAAAACTGGCGAATATGACGTTGCTGTAAAAAACATAATTCAAACCATGTTTGGCGTACAGTGGGATGAATCTCCAGACCTAAAGTTAGTGGTAGTGTTTGATGAAGTTCATAGATTATTAGATAAGTATGGAGGTCATGGTGGATACGTCGCTCTTGAAAAAGCTTGTAGAGAGTTTAGGAAATGGGGTATTGGAGTAATTATGGCTTCACAGGTTAATGCAGATTTTAAGGAAGCGGTACAAGGTAATATCCTTACCGAAGTTCAGCTAAATACCAAGTCTTTAGAAGATATAAATAAAATTTCAGAAAAATATGGAATTGAATATTCTAATAGAGTCACTCGTCAAGGAATTGGTGTTGCAATGATACAGAACGCTAAATACAATCGTGGTAAACCATGGTTTGTCCAGTTCCGTCCAACACTTCATTCGCCTCATAAGATTTCAGAAAAAGAGCTTAAGCTTTACACTTCATATTCTGACATAATTGACAAATATGAAGTAAGGATTGCAAAAATCAAATCTCTTGGTAGAGATGTAACAGATTTAGAATTAGAATTCCATCTTGCAAAGAATAAGTTAAAAGAAGGGCATTTTAGGATGGTAAATATCTATCTTGAATCATTGAAGAATTCAATAAAAAAGGCGTCAAGGAGAAAATAGCAACATGTTAAAAAACAAGACAAGAAGAGATATTGTGACATTATTGATAGTGAGTGCTATATTTATCACACTATCCACTTCAATATATGCTCTTAATCAGAGTAACTCAACAAGGACCATCATAAATGTAACATGTGGAGATAATTTGTGTCAAATTGGAGAGAATGAATACAATTGTCCTAATGACTGTTCAAGACTTCCATTTGATTTTGAAACAGATTTTACTTCTCCATATCTTTCTCCAGGTGAGAGTGGCTCGTTTTTTATTGAAGTAAGATCTCTAACAAGTACTACTGAGCTCATAAGTATGAAAATTTCCGGAGATATTCAGGATTATATTGCTGAACCAGAAGTCGAGGAGAGAATTCTTCCAGGAGAATCATTAAGAAAAACAATTAATATTGTAATTGGTCAAGGAGTATTAAAGAAAGTCATTACCGGGGTCATCCGTATTAAGATGTTGAATCAGATCAAGGATATTCCAGTAACACTTCGTGTTATTCAGGCTGAAGACAATTCTCCGCAGATGACTATAACAGTCATTGAGAAGAAGCTTTTCATAAATGATACTTTTGCCAATATCGTTTTATTTAAGAAAGTAATTTATGCGGGTGAAACCTCTCTAGACATCACATATAATTTGAAAGATCTTAAGAACAATTCTTATAATATTCTTAACGAGACTCTAAAAGTTAATGGATATTTACATGATGTGAGTAATATATCGATAAACACATCAATCCTAAACTCTCTTAGCAGAAGATATGTTCTTGAAGCAAGATATTCTTTTGATGATAATGATTTTGTTGCTTCAGATACTTTAAGTATCATCAAGCCATTTTGGAATAGAAATCGTATCATGATATTACAGATTATATTAATCAGCATATTCTTATTAACATTGGCGTTTGTTGTAATCAGAATTTATAGAAGAATACAGGCAAAAAGAAGAAGATACATTTTTCCTAAATTCTCAACAATCCCACAGAAATCTGAAAAGAATTTTTGGTTGGGAAATATTGCAGAGTCCAAGAAAAAATCTTGGCTTGATCCAGACGATTTAACAACACACGTACTTACCGCAGGATCGACAGGAGCAGGAAAAAGTGTAAGTGCATCCATAATTGTAGAAGAAGCACTGATGCATAAAATACCTGTAGTTGTTTTTGATCCAACATCTCAATGGACAGGGTTTCTTAAGCCATGTCATGATCAAAACCTGTTAAAATATTACAGTAATTTTGGTCTGGATAAAAATAATGATCCGCGTTCATTCAGAGGGCAGCTATATGATGTTAAGGATCCTAAAGTAAATATTGATTTTAAGAAATATATGAATCCAGGAGAGATAACAGTGTTTAACCTTTCACATCTAAAGACAGGGGAGTACGATGTTGCAGTAAAAGGCATAATCGATATCATGTTTAATATTCAATGGGAAGAATCTCCAGATCTAAAAATGATAGTCGTGTTTGATGAAGTCCATAGATTGTTAGAAAAATATGGTGGACATGGAGGGTATGTCGCTCTCGAAAAAGCATGTAGAGAATTCCGAAAGTGGGGTATCGGACTCATAATGGCAAGTCAGGTTAATGCTGATTTTAAAGAAGCAGTGCAGGGAAATATCTTGACAGAAATACAGCTTAATACAAAATCCATGGAAGATATCAAAAAAATTAAGCAGAAATATGGGAAAGAATTTTCAGAGAGAGTAACAAGACAGGGTATTGGTGTTGCAATGATGCAAAATGCGAAATATAATAATGGGAAGCCATGGTTTGTACAATTTCGTCCAACTCTTCATTCTCCACATAAGATACCAGGAGAACAATTGAAGCAATATGCAAAGTATTCAGCATTATTGGACCATTATGAAGCAATGATACTTAATGAAAAAGCAAAAGGAAGAGATATAGGAGACATTACTTTAGAACTTACTCTTACCAAGAATAAACTTAAAGAAGGCAATATCAAAATGGTTGAAATTTATCTAACTTCATTAAAAGATGCTGTTAGAAAGTTAATACAAAAATAAGAATGGTTAATTTAAAAAATAAAAAAGAGGCGAAAAGATGGTTGATGCAAAACTAATAGATTGGGTGAAAAGACATAAAGAAAAAGGATATTCTATAGATCAAATAAAAGAACATTTCAAAAAACACGGGTTTTCTGATGAACAAATTGAGCAAGTGTTAACTGGTGCAAATATATTGCCAAAGAAGTCCCCTTCTCCATCAGTAATTAAAACTGAGGAGGCAAGCACGCAGCTTGTTGACAAACATCCC
>CAZYEG010000022.1:9037-10089 GCA_964646365.1 uncultured Methanosarcinales archaeon | reverse complement strand
CAGTGTATCACTTTGTGTCTACTAACATCCTATCAATTCACGAGCCGTACCACAAATAGTTGCAACTTATGATATGCACACTATAACAAACACCTTTTAGGCTATTTTTATTTAGTTATGAAACTAAAATATTTTTAAGTTTAATTATTGTCAGTAAAAAAACAACTATTCATTTCTGATAGTTGTTTTATTTTTTATTTAAGTTGAGTTCATATTTGTCTAAGTTGAAGTGTTCTTTGATAAGCAAATAACATCCTCCTACTAAAGAACCTTCCTCACTTAATGTAAATAAGATTTTATAGTAATCAGATACTTTTGATTCCAGCATATTGTTTATTCTTTCAAGACTTCCAGGTAGTTTAGAAAGAAACTTACTTGAAAGTACAACATACTTAGGATTAATGATATTTATGATATTATTTATTGAAACTGATAAATATTCAAAGTATTCATTTTTCATTTCTGCTATTACTTCATGATTAGAAATAAATAACTGCAATAATTCATCTGAGGTTATGTCTTTTCCAAATGCCTTTGAAGCTTCCTTAATTAAAGTAGAAGTTGCAATATATTGTTCTAAACAACCTTTATTTCCACATGGACATTGTCTTCCGTTATACTTCACAATTGAATGCCCAATTTCTCCATAATATCCATTATTTCCAAGCTGGATATTTGTCGCTTCAACAATACCTAAACCCACACCGGTTTGTAAAGTTAGGATAGCAACATCATCGTTGTTTAAATGAACTGAGTTGTAATAAGCTTCCACATTAGCTGCATTGTTAATAATGAATTTGATATTAAATTTCTGGGTAAGTTTTTCATGTAAATTTATGTTTCTAAAATACTCATTAGCCATATACTTAATTGAACCATTTTTTGAGACTGTTCCCCTTACTGACAAACTACACCCAATAACTTGGAGATCTTTAGGAGAGGTCTGCAATAATTTGTCAATAAAATCATAGAGTATTTCCAATGAGTCTTTGTTGTCTTTTATCTGAACTCTTAATTGTGGCGTCAATGGCTCGCAGTTGAAATCATAAACT
>CAZYEG010000022.1:0-9027 GCA_964646365.1 uncultured Methanosarcinales archaeon | reverse complement strand
TTTACCGGTAATAGACTTTGGGCTTATTTCAACACTTAACATTTTACCATAGGAAGGATTTGTTGTAATCAATACAGGTTTTCTACCACCACTAGAAGGACCGATTTTTGCATCATACAAGATGTTTTCAAGCATTAAGTTGTTAACGATTGTTGATATTGTAGTTTTGGATAGTCTTAACTTAGATGCCAAATCCGCTCGTGATATTGGACAATGTTTAATGACCGAACTTAAAATAGTTTTTCGGTACAATGGTCGTATGTTCGTTATTTTCTTCTGCATAAAATCAACTCCTTTCCACACTACATATAATATACCATAACGGCGTTGAAAGTGAAACACAAATTACTATTTAAAGAATTTATATTTTAATCAAAAGTTACTTATTGCAAAAACCCTTTCACTTTGCTATTATATTAATATAATATTGTAAACAAATATTTTTTTTACAAAGTTAGTCCAAGATATGGACAAAGTTTTATTTTTTTACAAAGTTAGTCCAAGATATGGACAAAGTTGGAGGTAATATTAATGAAAAGAATTGTAATGGCTTTACTAATGATTGGTTTTACTGTAATGATTACAGGATGTAATCAAGGGAATGATGTTCCTCAGCCAATTGATTTTAACGATGATTCATGGATGGATGAGGAAGTTACTATTACTTATGCATCATGGAATCTAATACCTGAAGATAGTGATTTATTCATGGGTAAAAAAATAGAACATTTAATGATAGAGGAATTTATGAGAGAATTTCCAAATATTACTGTAGAGATTATCTATGTCGGTTCAGATGTGAACTGGACAGAAAATTTCACTGCTAAGATAGGTGCAAATGAGGCAATCCCAGATGTGTTTGCAGTAATGGATGCCAATTCTTTTATCAATAGTGAAGTGCTTTTTGATTTCAGTGAGTACTGGGACAATGATACAGATAAGGATATTATTATGGATTCCATCAAAGATGTTGGATTATATGAAAAAGATGGAGTATCAAGAAGATTAATTGCTCCTGGTACATTATCACCATATGCTAACTTTGTAACAAAGACATTAGCAGATGAAATGGGAGTTCAAATGCCTTCGTATAATTGGACGTTTGATGAATTCCTAGCATTCGCAGAAGCAGTAACCGATGAACCACAAGGTAAATGGGGAATGGAATATTGTAACTGGGAATATATCTATCCAGCGATGCTGAATCCTGAATATAACTACTTAACTTGGGATGGTGAAAGGTATAATTTTGATGATCCGTTATTTTTAGAAGGATTCCAAAAATCAAAAGATGCAGTGACTGCGGGATACTGTAAAGGTGGCTGGCCTGAAGGTGAAGCAGAAAGAGCAGCTGAACGTGTAAAATATTATGGTGTACCTGATTTATGGCCACCTGTATTTGGAAAAATTGGAACATTCGTACAACCATCATGGGATATGGGATGGTTCGGTCCAATGTTAGACGCAAATGGAATTGAATACGATATTTATCCAGGCCCAAATGGTCGCACAAGAGCTGCGTTAAATATTCACGGAATGTCTTCTATCACAGAACATTCAAGACAAGCATATGAATTAATGAAATGGATGACATTTAGTGAAGACGGATTACGTTACAAATACGGTATTGCATGGCATGATGATGAACTGGCAAACTCAATGTCAGGTTGGGACTTCCCTGGAGTTATATCTGATCGAGTTTGGAATGCATTACCATATGGTGCAGCAGCACCTGGATGGGTAAGTGAGGAGTTTATACAAAGCTTAAACAACGGGATCATATTCCCACAAAAAGCAATGATAGGATATTTACAAAGTTATGAAGTAATAGAAGCATATCGAGAAGAATTTGAAGATAAGAATCCTGCCGATCTAGTTGTCGATATGACAGATGATGCAAATCAGGCAATAGAAGATTCATGGGATATATTAGACTTAAACTAAATAAATAATAGGAATTGGGTTTTATTATGATAATAAATAAGAAAGTTTGGATAGTTGGATTACTGTTAATTACTGTTGCTACTTACGCGATTATTGCTGCAACACCTTCTAGCAAAGACATTGATGAAAACATCAAATCTCAGTACTCCTATGAAAATATGAGAAGCATTTATGAATCAGAAGGAGAAGTAACATCTTATATAAGAAAGCTTTTAGTCTGGGAAACAGAAGGTCTTGATTTTACAGACAATACTGTTTCTATTTCAGCAAGTGATGTTATTAGTCCATCAAAAACCTTAGCTGCAGGTAATTTAGATTATGACAGTGATTCAGTAGAAGGTCTTGAAGGAGAATACATTGAGTATGAATTTTATGTACCAACGGAAGGTCTTTATACTATGAATATCGACTACTACATACTTACAGACGGAATCTTAGCACCTGAGATAAACATATTAGTTAATAATGAAACACAATACTTCGAATCAGAACGCGTGATTTTTCAAACTATTTGGAAACGTGTGCAGCGAGAAGAAGAATTTAGATACGATCGATTTAACGATGAAATGCTTCCTCACAATGAATATCTTGGAACATGGCAAAACATGGATGTATATGATTCAGGATACTTCCACTCTGAACCACTAAGATTCCATTTTAACGAAGGAGTAAACACACTTAAACTAGAAGTGTTAAACAACGATTTAGCATTTGGAAATATCACATTATCTGGAATGAAAACATATCATGATTATGACGAGTATAATAACTTGAATAGTAATCAATCTTCAAATTCAAGTGGAGAACTAATAGTGCTTAATGCAGAGGAGTATACGTATAAGAATACCCTAAACATAAAGGCTACTTCTACCTCGTCTCCAAGTGTAACGCCATACAAGTTTAATCAACAACTGTTAAATACAATTGATGGCTATTCGTTTGACGATGGTGGAACTGCACTAACATATGAGTTTGAAGTAGAAAAAGATGGATTTTACAATATTGGTTTAAAATATCGTCAAAATTTTAAAGTGGATTTACCTTCTTCAAGAAGAATACTTGTTGATAACCAATTACTGTTTGACGAGTTAGATAAATATGATTTTCATTATACAAAAGACTGGAAAAATGAAATTCTAGGAAATGACGATGGAGATTTTGAAATCTACTTGGAAAAAGGTGTACATACACTAACATTCGTTGTAAATCCAAGTGATATTGGAGTTATCAAAGAAGATATCAAAGATATTATGAATGAGATAACCATCTTATCATTGGAAATTCTAAAATTAACTGGTGGTAAAACAGATCAATATCGTACATGGGATATTGAAACGTATATTCCAACTATTAAAGATGAATTAAATATACTTGCAGATCGTGTTGCGTATAATTATTATGCCATTAACCTATTGAATGGTGATGATACAACATTTTCAACAGAAACATACACGCTTCAGATTGCAGAACAATTATTAAGAGAACTTGCAGAAGATCCAGAATCGATACCAACAAACATGACAAAACTATCAGAAGGTTCTGGTTCTGCATTGCAGTTGATTGGAGTAATCATTCCAACAATCGTAGAGCATCCGATTGATTTTGATACAATCTATATATTTAATGATGCTGAATTACCAAAAGAGAACGTAAACTTCTTCGTAAAAATGTGGGAAGGAGTGAAGTCATTCTTTTATTCATTTGTCGATCCTAGATATAAATATGAGGAGGACGAAGAAAGTATCAAAGTGTGGGTTCAAAAATCAAAAGGTTATACCGATATTATGCAACAAATGATTGATGAAGAATTCACCTCAGAAACTGGAATTAAAGTTGAGTTATCTTTACTAAGAGACGAACAAAAATTAATCTTGGCTAATTCATCAGGAGATTTACCACATGCAGCTATTAATATTACAAGTGGACTTCCTTATCAATTAGCATTACGTGAAGTATTAGTTGATTATAGAGAACTGAGTGGATTTGAAGAAGCTGCAGAACCATTCAATGATCAAATATTTATGCCGTTTATTTACGATGATGGGGTATATGCAATGCCTGAATCACTTGGTGCTACATTATTATTTTATCGCACGGATATATTTAGAGATTTAGGGTTAGAAGTTCCTACAAACTGGGATGAAGTTATTGAATTACTTCCATTACTACAAAGTTACGGGATGAACTTCTATCATCCAATTGGAAACGTCAATGCGTACAAAGGATACAATTTAACAGCCCCTATCATTTATCAGCACAATGGTGATTTAATCAGTACAGATGCGAGGAGTACTTTAATAGATACGGAAGAATCTATTGAGGCAATGAAGTTTATGACAGATTTATTTACAGTATATGGAATGCCACTACAAGTTTCTAGTTTCTATCAACACTTTAGAAGTGGAACCTTACCTATAGGTATTGGTGACATGAACATGTATCTTCGTTTTAAATATGCTGCTCCTGAACTTTCAGGTCAGTGGGGTGTTGCATTAGTGCCTGGTATTTATGATGAAGAAAATGATGTAATCAACAGGCACGTATCAAATCAAGCTACTGGTAACGTTATATTTAAAAATGATGATGGTAAAAAAATTGACGAATCATGGAAATTTATAGAGTGGTGGACTTCCACAGATACTCAGGCAAAATTCACCTATAATGTACAGTCTACACTTGGAGAGACATACCTTTACATGTCTGCCAATGAAGAAGCATTCGAAATGAGTGCATGGCCGAATGATACAAAGCAAATGGTATTAGAGCAATGGGAGTGGTTAAAACTACCTCCTAACTCACCTGGGAATTACATGATTGAAAGGGAAATTAGTAATATATGGAATCGCGTTGTATTCAATAACGTACATGTACGAACAGCTATCGACGATGCAATTCCTATCATAAACAGAGAATTAGAACGAAAATTAACTGAATTTGGATATCTAGAAAATTCTGTTGTTGTAATAGAATACGTGATACCAAATCATGAAGAAATAAAAAAATTGTTAAAGGAAAAATAAGGTATGAGAAGATTACAGAGTACTAAAGAGAAGAGTCTAAAAACAACCTCATCATCGATTGGGTATCTTTTTGTTGCTCCATATATGTTCTTCTTTGTAACATTAATAATCGTACCTACTATTGCATCAGCAATACTATCATTCACGTACTTTAATACCATTCAATTACCAGAGTTTACTGGTCTAGGTAATTATATTGAGTTATTAACGACAGACAATGTGTTTATGCAAAAAGCATTACCAAACACCATTACATTTGCACTTGTAGTTGGTGTTGGGGGATATTCATTATCGTTTATCCTAGCTTGGATACTGGCGCAAATACAAAACAAACCAAGAATGGTTCTTGCATTGATTATCTATGCACCTTCTATGGTTGGTGCCGTACTGATGAATGTAGTATGGAGAGTTGCATTTAGTGGGGATCGTTTAGGGTATTTAAACAATTTATTTTTAAAACTGAATGTTATAGAAGCACCAATCCAATGGTTACAGTCACCTGACTATTTAATGCCAGTAATGATATTTGTACAGCTTTGGAGTAGTGCTGGATTAGGATTCCTAGCGATGCTTGCTGGGATACTGAATATTGATAGAACGTTATATGAAGCTGCATATATTGACGGCTTAAAAAATAGATTTCAAGAGATATTTTATATTACAATACCATCGATGAAACCACAGATGTTATTTGGTGCGATAATGGCAGTTGTTGGAACCATGAATGCTGCTCAAATTGGGATAGTGCTTTCTGGATCAAATCCAACACCTCAGTATGCAGGTTGGCTCCTTGTTGATCATATGAGCGACTTTGGTTTCAGACGAATGGAAATGGGATATGCATCATCACTATCAATAGTAATGTTGGTAATGGTGTACTTTATATCGTCATATCTTTTCAAATTATTTGGAGAGAAGGAGTGATTTTATGTCATATCAAGGTACAAAAATAAACCCAGGCAAATTTCATAAGAGTCAAATAAAATTCTATCTAATGCTACTTCCAATAGTAGTAGTTATGGTATTACCGATTTTATTTATTCTTAATCATGCCTTCAAACCATTTGATGAATTATTTAATTATCCACCTACATTTATAGTTAGAAGACCGACTATAGATAATTTCTCAAACCTAATTGAAATTGCAAAAAATTCGGGAATTCCATTTAGTAGATATGTATTTAACAGTATTTTTGTGACAGGAATCACAATCTTCGTAACACTATTAATATCTACAATGGCTGCATTCTCGTTTACATTCACAGATTATAAAATGAAAAAATACTTATTCAAGTTTAATACCATCGCCTTAATGTTTGTTCCTGTTGCAGTTGCAATCCCAAGATACCTGATGATTGCAAACATGGGAATCATTGATACTTATTGGGCACATATTATTCCGTTACTTGCAGTTCCTGTAGGAATCTTCTTATTGAGACAGTTCATGTTTCAGATTCCAAAAGAACTTATTGAAGCTGCAAAAATAGATGGTGCTAGCTACTGGACAATCTATTACAAAATAGTAGTGCCTTTAGTTAAACCTGCAATCGCAACGGTTGCGATCTTAATCTTCCAGGCAAGTTGGAATAATTTCAACACATCATCAATCTATATTAACAACGCTGAAACATTAAGAACACTACCGTTCTTTATGCAATCATTAGTACAAAATACGGGTAACATTGTTGCTGGGACAGGAATGAGTGCTGCTGCATCACTCATCATGTTTCTTCCCAACTTAGTAATGTTCCTATTCTTACAGAGTCAAATTATGAATACAATGGCTCATTCGGGTATTAAGTAACATGAAAAAGTTACTAGTACTTACAGTATGCATTCTAGCATTATGTCTATCCAGTGCAGCAGTTATTTCAGCGGAAACTAACTATAAGACATATACAGAGGATGCAGATGGGAATTTAATACCAACACAAGATGCTTACATTCCTACTTTAGGAATTGACGTATTTTCAAATGATACTGATACATTAAAATTAGATTCACCAACTGATTTTTATTACCATGAAACTACAGAACAACTCTATGTGTTGGATTCAGGTAATAAAAGAATTATAATCCTAGACAATGATTTTAGGTTATTAGATTACTTTGTGCATGATGACTTAGAAAATCCACTTGGAATAACCGTGAGTGAGGACAATATCTTCGTCGCTGATCCACAAGCAGAAAAAATCTTTGTTTTTGATCATTCGCATCAATTGGTAGAAGAAATTACAAAGCCAACATCACCTATATTTGGTGAAGATAAGATATTGTATCGACCAACGAAAGTGGCAGTAGATTCAAAAGGTAATCTATATGTGGTTTCTGAGGGTTCATATAATGGATTAATGTTTTTCAACTCAGAGTTTGAATTTTTAAGCTACTTTGGGGCAAATAATGTAGAAGTTACACTTCAGTTAATATTTGAAAACATATTCCTAACGGATACACAACGAGCAAACAGAATCATTAGTACAAGACCCCCTTCACCACAAAATGTAACAATCGGTGAAGATGGATTCATTTATACCGTATCACATAATTTAAGTGGTGATGCCATTAAGAAATTAAATTATGTTGGTGAAAATAGATTTAAAGATAGCATGAATGATAAAGATCACTATGTTTCAATTATTGAAGGAAACGTAGGAAATGTAATTGCGTTAACTGGAGATGGAATCATTGACGAGTTTGACAGTGATGGAAATCTATTATTCTCTTTTGGAGGCGGAGGATCAAATGATAACCGCATGGGATTAATTGGAGAAGGAGTCACAGTTACCGTAAACAAAGATAGTGACATTCTAGTTCTGGATAAAAAACACAATAGTATCCAAGTATTTGAACGAACGGAATTTACCATCAATATCCATAATGCCATCAGTCTATATTTAGAAGGTAAATATGATGAGAGTATGGATGCATGGTTTAAAACCATAAAGGCAAACTCAATGTTTGATTTAGCTCATAATGGATTAGGGCATGGATATTATTACAATGATGACTATGAAAATGCATTAGCAAAGTATTATATTTCCAAAAACAAAGAAGGATATTCAAAAGTATTTTGGGAAATACGTAATGAGTACATAGAAAACAATATTACAAGTTTATTTGTATACTCAGCAATAATTATCACTGTAGTCTCTTTATCAAAATTCGCATTAAAGAAAAATGATATCAAAACAAGTGAATTAGCATTTGTTACAAAAGTAAAAAACGTCAAATTTATGAAGGAAATTTCATTCGCAGGCTATTTCTTTAAACATCCACTTGATGGATTCTATGAAATAAAACGAAAGAAAATTGTTTCACTTAGAGCTGCGTTATTCTGGCTATTAATAATGATAGTCATATTGATGCTTCATATTCGTTATACCGGATTTATCTTTAATACATACACGATTGAAGATGTTTCAATCTTTGGTGAAATTCTTAAGATATTAGTTCCTATTTCTTTATTTGTTGTTGCGAACTACTTAATCTCAACATTAACAGATGGAGAAGGAAGAATTTCAGAAATATTTATTGCTACGATTATGTGTTTTACACCGTTTATTTTCGGTATGCCTCTTGTCATAGCACTATCTAACATATTAACTTATAACGAATCGTTCTTATATTATTTCCCAATTGGGATTATGTCATTCTGGTCTTTTATACATATCTTCTTTATGATAAAAGACATTCATAATTTCTCAGTTGGTGAAGCAATCAAGAACTTATTAATTACGATATTTACAGCATTAATTATTTTATTAGTTTTATTCATCATATATAACATCTTCTACCCAGTTTATGACTTTATTGTGTCAATCTATAGAGAGGTGGTGATTAGATATGTCGAGTAAATATTTAATATCACTTACAATCTTTATTTTGTTGGCAATCTCTATAAACACTTCTTATGAAGGAGATACATTTGTTCCAACAGAAGGGGACATTGTTGATACCATAAGAGATTCAGATAGTGGTAAAATATCAAACTATTTTACCAAAACAAGAGATTTAACAAATGAGTACCAAAAGGAATATGTAATTCCAGAAAACTATGAACTTA
>CAZYEG010000021.1:0-10375 GCA_964646365.1 uncultured Methanosarcinales archaeon | reverse complement strand
CATACCATCCTTTTGGTGTTGCTCCTGTATATGCAAAAATGTTTGTTCCTGCTAGTAAATTATTCTCTAGTAAAGGAGAAATGTTGACAAGTGGATTTGGTTGGAACATTTCTCTATTAAGAATTTTATAATATCGTCCTTTCTTTGTTGGATAACCTTCAAATTCAACATATTTGCCTTGAGTAAAAACTACTTCACTTGCTCCAGACAATCTAATATTGTCCGAGTACCTCGTCCTATTAGTAAAAAGTGTTGCAACATCCTCTGTGCTAACTATTGGGTCTAAAGATGAAATAACAGAAGTAAAGTTTACAACTGCTAAATCTGTATAAATATCAACATCTGCAGGAGATTCTCTTGTCTCATTAATTACAAAAGCAAGTAATGTCATTCCTGAACTATTCATTGGAGCAAAACCTGTAAGGTTTACACTTCTTGAACTCACATATACTGTATCACTTGGTGTGTTTGTTGGCCAAATAATCCTTGGACTGTCTGGTCCTGTTGTATCAATTGTAAAGTTTCTACCAGTAGACACATAAGTTCCTAAAACATTATTATAATCTCTTAACGCAACATTAAATTGTGCATACTCATTATCAAGATAATCATATTTTGAGGTTGAAGCAATTACAACATCTCCCTTAAATTTATAATAAAACGCAGAGCTTCCTATCCCTATTGCACTATTCCATACTCGTGTCAACATAACTGTGTCTCTTTTGCCTGCAAAGGTATACGATATATTCATTCCTGGATGATAAGGTATTGGTTTTGATGAAGTAAAAATGATTTCAAATCTTGTAGTTTCTGTTGATGGTCTTACAAGCGTACCTGCAAGACATGCATTTTCTAAAGCACTTGAAAGTCCATTCGCAGAACAATTAAACTCAATAGTAAACACTGGGCTTGTTGTATCATTAATAATAAAATAATCTCCTGATACATATGTTGGGTTATCATACTTATCATAAAGGGTATAATTTACATTATATCTTCCTGCAAGAACATTATATATGCCACTTGTCGATGATCTTGGAATTATGGTTGCATTTCCATCAGGTGCATAAAGTGTATATGTTTCACTGCCGCCTTCTCGAGAAGCAGTAATAACAACTCTATTGTTCTCCCCAATCAATGCTGTATATTGTGGATCGGAAACAGATATATTAAAGAATATAGGCGTTCCATATTGTGCAAAAACATTATCCTTGTTCCTTATATCTTGTCCGTTACCATCAAAAATATATGCACTCAAAAGAACTGGACCTTCTTTATCCATGTAAATTGATATGTCTTCATTTCTAATATTACCTGCACCGTCTTCAGATGCAACAGTTATTACATTGGCGCCCTCTTCTAAAGAAACCGGGATTGCGTTAAACCCTTTTTCAATCATGAATGATGTTGCCGGTGTTGCAATAGTGTATGTTGTACCATTCGTAGTCAAATCTACGCCTACAACTGGCGACATCAATCTAAAATCATAAGCCCCTGTCTTCTTGAATGATACATTTTCTTCAGCAATAAAAGTAATATGACCAAAATCATTTAATTTTCTATCTTGTTCAATCACAGATTCTCCATTAAATTTGATACTCATTACTGAATCAACCACTGGTGACTCAGCTATAGTAGAATGATCAACAAACTGGTCTTTAACTAACAGTTCGTCTATTTGTAAATAATCTTCTCCTAAAAATGTTAGATTTAAATTTGTTTTATCTAGACCAAACCAATCAAAACTCAGATTATACTCATATTCATTTATTTTTACATAATATCCTCTAGAATCCCAGCCTATACTTAAATGGTTCCAGTCACCAAGCAAATCTCCTTCTGGCAAAACTAACGAATCCATTTCAACACTATCGACTATAAAAATAAGCCGATCATCAGCTATATCAATAGCATACACATGTTCTGCCGACTTAAACGCAATATCTCTTGCTTCAAAGGTCTTTAATTGTGGGTACTCTCCTGGAACCTCTTCCCAAGTTTCTACAAAATCCCATTCTTTAAATGGGGCTTTATTTCTAACCATACCCATAAAATATGTTTCTGAATTTTGAATAACATTACAGTTTGTATTAGGATAATGAGGATGATTTCCAACACAAACAGGCGAGGTGTCTGTCATATTATTATAAAAAATATTTTCAATAGTTACCCAGCTGCCAGTAATCTCTCCAATTGCTCCTCCTACATCATTTCTACCTATAAGACCAGAAACTTTTGAAGAGGAAAAAGAATGTTTTACTTCATTATAAGGATAAAAGCTTTCCATTAGGGATCCTAATAATCCTCCGGTATTTTGATCTCCATGTACATCGCCAATAGAATATGAGTTCAAAATTTGACTTGGCCCTGGTGTCATTCCCGGCATTACAATAACACCTACCAAACCACCAAAATGTCCAGAATACGGATCCCCTATTTTATTAACATTTACATTTGCCCAAGAATCTTCTATTTTACTTCTATAACCGACATAACCAACTAAGCCTCCCGCTTGTGATCTTGCTTTTACTTCTCCGACTACAGAACATCTAATAATATTTGAATTAGATATTAAACCAGCAAGTGCCCCCACGCTTATACGCCCAATAAAGTTAACAGATTCCAAATGCAAATCCTTTATTTCTGCACCTGACAATGTACCAAACAAACCAACAAACTCTGCATTTGTATTAACATATGATAAATTAATTATTTTATTTCCTTGTCCATCAAAAACCCCACGGAAAGATGGTATCGGTACAAAAGTCCTATTAGAACAATCAATATTATTACCTAGTACATAATCTGCATTTGTATTTAATCTGACATCATCCAAATCATCACAGTCTCTTATTACAATAACATCTTGTTGTTGTGCGTCTGAAACAAGCTTCTTAAACCAAAAAGTAAACTCTCCTTCTGTCGGTAAATCTATATTTGGATAAGACCAAGAAGATTCTGGAGGAATATATAATGCATCTGCAAATTTACCTGGAGCTGTATTACTTATTCCCGGATATGATGCAGACAAACAATCTGATCCGCCACAATAATCTGGCTCTAAAGAACCATCAAAATGTGAAAGCAATAAAATATTATTAAGATCTGGTTCTCCTACAGTAACCTCAAAGTCAAATTCTGGACCAAATAAATCATGATCTATCCTCTCGTTTGCTTTTGTATGTGAATTCTGACCATCATAAAAATATAGATTAACATCTGTTTTATTATTTTCAACTGGTACTATCTGTACATCATAATATTTCCCATCATTCTCTAAAAACTTCAACAACTTCAAGTCGCCTGAGTTTTCATTTATTTGTGCTTTACCACGGAGCGTAAAATTTGCAAAATCATAATCAAACACATTTGTTACATTGCTTTCTGCAAAATAATCTACATAATTTCTAACTGTACCAGAAACATACTCTTGTATGTTTGGTGTAACTAAAACGCTACCAATATCACTAACCACTGGAGCCACTTGTTCAACTCTAACAAGATCACATCTTTCTTGCTCTCTGTTTCCTCCTTTGTCTTCTCCAAAGAAACAAACATCCACTGGTTTAGTATGTGTTACTTTAAATCTTGAAGATCCATCTGCGTGTTCAACATAAGAACCTTCTCCTGTCGTATTTGAAGTGTCACCATTCATAGGTTGAGGTGTACATCTAACACCTTCACAATAATGTATGTTGCCACAACCAAATTCTCCAAGTGAAGTATCAGCGTAACTAACATTGCCAACCTTATCATCAATTATTGGATCTATACAGCCAACCTTAACAGCTCCTGCATTTGACCAAATATCATAACCAAATGGATAACTCTGATATATTAAATTTGTATCTGACCTGTCTCCTTCATAAATTTGAGTAAAAGGCTTGATCATATCAATAGTAAAGAAAAACACATCCCCCTCGTTACCTATAAGCGTACCTACCTCATCAAGTTCACATTTAAAATATAATTTATGTGTTATATTTGCTGTCAACTGGTCAGTCCATGTGTGTTTTGTTCCTCCATTTAGTGGAGTAAATTCATGACCTTGCTCTGTCCTATCCTCAAATGTTCCACAAGATTCCCCTTGACACAACTGATTTGCAACAATAGTATAATTCTGATCCGTCCATCTACAAGTTGCCGCACTCTCAGTTATTGCAGTAAGTGTAACCCGATCAGAGCCAACTGTCCATTGTGGTGTTAAGTTACTTATTGTATCATCTGCACTAAGCAGAATCTGTTCACTTCCAGAAACAAAATTTCTTACTCTGTCTATACAAAGATAACTATATGTGTATACACCGTCTGGAAGATTATCATAATTTTTTGTCCAAACAATATCCTGCCCTTGGGTAGTATCTCTAATATCTTCAAGAGAAAATTTAATATTATTTTCTGACCGTACACTATTTCCGTCTTTTAACAAGGAAGCATTACACAGTACCCAGTATTCATCGTTTGTAACATTAACTATTATTGTTAAATTTGTAACATTGCTGGCTGGAGATCTATATACACTTAAATTTACCACCGGAGCAACCGTATCATAATCAATTGAAAAATTCTTTACAACTTCCATATTATGATACGTGTCTTCAGTAAAATAATAAATATCTAATATTCCATCATCTAGCCCATTTGATCTTAGTGTATCATTATATGGACAAAGCACAATTCCTGCGCCAAAAGATACTGGAGCACTCGCTGAAGGATAACAACTATAATCATAATCTGTCCCCTTTCTTGCCACCGAATAATTAATGTTCCCTTGAACTGTATTATATGGATAATCTAAATTATCAATAGCATATCCTTGTATTTGTATGTCGTTATATGCAATAAGATGTGGATAAATTGTTAATGGTGGGTTTCTATCTTTCTGGCAATCTCTATCTCCTTCATGACAATCTGAGCCTCTATGTCCTGCTTCATCTAATTCTAAACGATTATTAGCATCTTTTACACATTTATTTTCTGCTTCATACCAACGGCAAAGTCCAATGCCTAAAAAGTCATTACTTGGTGTTATTATCCTGTTGTGCCCCAAGCTATAATCGACATTAACAGGCGTTCCTCCTTCACAATCTATCTGGCTATCATAAGCCTCACAGCCGATATCTTCTTTATTATTACATTTATAGTTCCCGCTCCCTAAATGGTTATCATAATAACATTCTCCAGGAACGCTATACAAAAGACACTTGTCTTTTGTGCATGTATCAAAAATTGAATTGAATTCTGTATCTATATCATCACACTTACTACAATCTTGGTGTTGAACATCAACAGGCCTACAAACCCCTTGTCCTAATTCTCCATAAATACTATCAACCCACTCACAATCTGTTGAAACAGAAACTGCTTCTTCACATGCAAGTTCAGATCTAAAACTATAGCAAGATTCTATTTCAGAAACATCCATAAAAGAATCAACGGGTGTGTCTGTATAATCATACATACAATATGGTGCGCTTGGGTTCCAAGCCACTGCAGGGTACATGTCTCCTTCCTGCCCAGACCCCATTATTCTATATGGTACTCGTTGTGAATCTAATAAAGAAAATAAACCAAATGGCATCGTGGCCTGGCTACAGTTTGATTTGTATATGCATTTCGCTTGAGTAAAGAATGGGTTTTTATGTGTTGGTCCCATACAAACAGAATCTGAATACAAAGAACAATCGTCTTCTAATTCTGGCTGGTTTGTTTCTGGATTACATTTAAAAACAGAATTATTAATACAAATTGAATCATAATTTTGTAAAACTCCACTCTCATTATACTTAGTCAAACATTGTGCGTTCCCTGTAATAGCAAATGACTTATTTGTAGTATTTGAAAATACTCCCTCAACAAATGGATAATCAAATGTAGAAAATATTTTATAAAAATATATTTTATCTGGTTCAAGTAATGTGTCTGTAAAACTTGTTGTTCCTGCTGGAAGTTTCTCTGAAATAGGAACATAATCTGTACATTCGTGCGCTAAAATTAATGATGAAACATCCGTTTCATTCTCAGATGATTCGTTTCCTACATTCTCAGAAAAATCTCTATTTGGTCCTGCAGAACATCTAAACACATAAGCCCCTTCTTCATCACATATATTATACCATTCAACATTCAATGCAATATCTCCTGCTTGTTGTATAATTTGTGTTATGTTTGGTGCCGTCTTGGAAAGGAAACACTCTCCTCTATATAGTGTTATATCAATATCTGTATTCCTGTCTAAAATAAGTTGACTTATTCCATTCCTCATATATCCCCTAGAATTTGCAAAAACATTATAGGTTCCATTATACAAAAATATTTCAAACTCACCATCACTGTCGGCTGTAGTATTAAATCTTGTACCATAGACATACTCTTCAATATCAATTATTGCATAAGGTATTGGGTTTTGGGTTTCATTATCAATTACCTGCCCACGCAATCTATGTTCTGGTAAAAGTTCAAGTGCAAATTCTACATTGAATACAAAAGAAACTTCATCTTCATCTATCAATGTTACCTGTTGTGATTGTGTACTATACCCTTGCTTCTTTGCCACAACCGTTCTGCCCGTTGGATTCGTAATATTATAAAAAACAACTTGTCCATTTACATCTGTAACACCAGATTCTCTTAAATATTGAATAATTATATTTGTCCCAGAAACTGGTCTCCCATTTTCATCATAAACAGAGACACGAAGCGTTGAAGTTGTTTGTGAAATAGCACTTAAATTAATGTTGTTTTGATTACTCACATCAGATACGAATGGTTTTGAGTCTGTCCTGCCTTCTGTTATAGGTCCAACTGCTGGCCACGTAGCATATATGGTATAATTTTGGTCTGCTGGTAGAACAGGAACGTCTATTATTTCATAATATCCATAACTATCTGTAATTGCTATGTGGGTGTTTTGTGTTTCTATTACTTCAACACGAGCACCTACTGCTGGTTGCCCATCCACATCTAACACTACGCCAGAAATTTTTCCTCGAGTTGGACAAGGTTCAAGACTAAATCCTTCAAGGCAACAGTATCCTATATCAACATAAAAACTTTCCACGTCTAGACTATATGCTTCTTTTACATTTTCAGAACTAAGTATATCAGAATATATTTTTAAATTATCAATTATTCCATAAAAAGAATTAAGACTAATACTGCTAGTTATTAATTTATTAAATGGCATATCAATACCGGGCAAGGCTGCATCCACTTTCCCATTAACATATAGTGTATCATCTGTCAAAACTACATGGTGCCATGTGTCAACTTGAATTGTTGCTATTCCTTTATGGCCTTTCAGTTCAAGATTATTATTATCATTTATTTTAAGTACATAACCTCTATTAAACGAGAAAAGTGTTTGATTTTGTTGGCTTCGTGTTGTCTTAAACCAAAGTTCTATTGTTTCTGCTCCAATTATATCTGTTACAGTCATAAAGCTTTGACCATCATTAAAATAAAAAGCGCCTGTTCCAAATACACCATTTCTTCCTGCAAATGTTGGCGCATTTGTATTAACAATTAAATTATTTCCATTACCTGAAAAATCCTTAACATAAGTTTCATTTTCTCCATATAAGAAAAGATTATCAAAATTATAAGAAGCAATTAAGTTTGCATCATGCACTATTCTTTTCCCTGAACAAATACACGAATCTATATATTCATCAAAATGAGACCTACTTGCATTTGTTTTTAATTCAGAAATTGAGGCAGAAATTGAATTTTCTGTAGGACACATCAATTCATCTGCACACAACTCAGAACAACACGGCTCGTCTCCTTGTCCCATCAATAAATAACCAAAATTTTCATAACATTGAGAATCAAAATTACACTCATTATCACATGCATTATTACATTGTGCTGCACATTCTTTCCCTGCAGAACAAGTATCATCATATACCTCAAACCTTCCAACACCTTGGCCTGCATCACAACATACTAATCCATCCCCAGCGCATGTTCCATCACAGTCTGGATCTGAAATACATTGGTCGCAATAATTTGCTTTGTCTCCCGATAAAGAAAGTGTAAAAAAGTTTATCCGTCCATTGCTTACATCACAAGTTTGATCACCTGAATAACTATTTGTTGCATTACAACTTTGACTATCCCAATAAGTATCATCACACGCATCACAATCCTTGTCTCCTACACATCGTGAACAATATGTGTTGCTTTGATTTTCATCTCCTAAATTATACAGTACCCAATTTGTGTTAACACACACTGCATCAAGTGCATAATTACACCCCATTATTCCTGAATTCTCAGAACATTCTGCATCAGCCTTTTGAACACACATGGATTGAGCATCACATGTTTGCGTGCCGTCACAAAGTGTAGGATTGTCTGCACTTACAACTTTCTCGTGATATTCACAGACTCCATTATTACAATGAAAAGTTGTTGCACATGGGTCTTTATCACATGCAGAATTTTGTGTTATTTGTCCCCAGAAATCGTCACCAACATCACATGATTCACGAACGGCGCTTTCCTCTTCTCTTAAATAAAAATATATGTTTTGGGACGATGATTCTGCGTTAACAATTACAAACTCTCTGTCATATCCTGGCTTATTTGCGACAACATGATATCCTCTCCCAACAATAATTGAATTATTATCGTAGTTTCCTATTGAGGTTTCTGTAAATCTATATGCTCTGTCTTGTGCTGTTGCTGTTACTGTTACATTAGAAAGCGGATTCCCATCTTGATCCATCACGGATACTAGAAATTCTGTTGTTACTGTACTTTCTAAAAGGATTTCTGGTATTATTGTTTGGGAAGTTTCTGTCTCATTTACTGGCACCCATACGTTATAAGTTATATTTTCACTATAATTATGTTGTGCTGGTACAATAATCACATAAGGATAATCATCACTTTCAGGCACGTTAAAAATAAAATATCCTCTTCCTCTACCGAGAGCATCTGATGAATTTGCGGTTACGGTTTGATCTACATAAGAATAATAGCCATCATGAAAAACTGCCACCATTACAGTTATATTCTCCAATGTTTGATCTGTGTTCTTCGACTTTACCCATCCAATTATTTCTCCATTAACATCTGTTTTTTTAAGAGATATTGTTGTGTCTATTGTGTTCGTAATATCTCTATCTACAAAAATAGTTCCTGAAATATTTCTCAAATATATTGGCAAAAGATCTGCAGTAATTCTGTGTGTTCCCATAGGAACATTGTATAGTGTTGCTTCACCATTATAATAATTTGTTGTACCGTTAATTCCTCCCATAGACACTCTGGCATAATCTATTGGGTGGGTTCCATTAGTAATCCTTACTTTAACACTATAAGTTGGTAAATTACAAATCGCACCAGTATTTGATGAGTCTCCTTGGTCATCTGCAAAACAATTGAAATTGGCAGGATACTGTGTCCCACCAATAAATGCATAAAAATATTCATTATCTTGACAAGATACTCTTTGATACAAAACAGATTCTGTATCCTGGTCATAACAATAACTCTGTGGGCCAGCAGGATATCTTACAACACAGCACCCTTCTTCACAAATATCTCCTTCATTCCTGAGAGACTCACATGCGACACCTGGGATCCAAGAGCCTTGTACATTTCCTTCACACTTGGATCTTGTATTGGTATCTTCATTGGTTGAGATATCACACCTTTTCACAGAATTTGTGCCAACACTTTCATTATATCTTATACAACATCCAACCTCAGCAGCAGAAACAAAAGAAGCTAAGAGTATTGCAACTAGGAAAAACAACAATGTTGTTATAGTTTTTTTATGCAACATTCCAACCTCTTTTTTAGTAGTTCTTTTTTAATATTGAGTCTGGCACCATTAACTTCCACTCCTTAACGTGCCTACTGCTCCCTTTCTTTGTCATATCTAAATAGTATGTCCTGTTTGATAATTTTTTAGCAACCTTGTGCCTAAACCAATCAGGTGTCTGTAATTTAAATTTAAGTAAGTCCATTACATATCCAATTCTTCCATAAAGACTTACTTCGTCAATCTTTTGAAGATAGTCAAATAATTTTTCAAAGTCAACTTCTTTCATAATTATAATAGCATCTAGCAAATCTTCTAAGCTAGAAGTATAATTAACATTTCTTAAACAGTCTATTACTGTTCTTTCTTTATCAGAGACAAGAATTTTAACACCATTATACATCATTTCCTCTTGTCCAAAATAATGTTTTGTCTTAATTACGTAGAATTTCATGTCTCCAACATTCACGTCTGGAATCTTATTTTTAGAACAAACAAATATTTGATTAATTTTTTTATCCGAAAAACCATGAAGTTCTAATGCGGTATTATGTGAAAGAAACCCTTCAACAAGATTATTAGCAATCAAATATTTATCTG
>CAZYEG010000020.1:0-10834 GCA_964646365.1 uncultured Methanosarcinales archaeon | reverse complement strand
CGTACTATCAAGTGCTGCTTGTAAACCAGATGTTGCCATTTCCCATTGTTCGTCTGATCCAATAGCTTTATCGGGTTTTGTTGAAAGTTCTAAATGGAAATCAAGTTCAAATACCGCGTACATTTCTTCAGCAAGTTTTAGTACTCCCAGAATCTCATCTTTAATCTGTTCTGGAGTCATGAATATATGTGCATCATCTTGATGAAAGCATCTTACTCTAAAAAGACCGTTAAGCACTCCACTCATTTCGTGCCTGTGTACGAGCCCAATTTCTCCTGCTCTTATAGGAAGCTCTTTGTAGCTGTGTACACCTTGTTTGTAAAGAATCATTCCACCTGGGCAGTTCATAGGTTTAATTGCGTAATCTTGACCATCAATGCTGGTTGTGTACATATTTTCTCTATAATTGTCCCAGTGCCCGGACTTTTCCCAGAGCATCTTATTTAATATTAAAGGAGTCTTCTGTTCAGTGTATCCCCCCTTTTTATGCATTTTTCTCCAGTAATCAATTAATTCATTCCAGATTACCATACCTTTTGGATGGAAAAATGGCATACCTGGTCCTTCTTCATGGATACTGAATAAATCTAATTCTCTTCCTATTTTTCTGTGATTTCTTTTTTCAGCTTCTTCAATTAATTTGAGATAATTTTTTAATTCTTTTTTGTTGGGAAATGCTACACCATATATTCTTTGTAGCTGTTTGTTTTTTGCGTCTCCTCTCCAGTATGCACCAGCAATCTTCATCAACTTTACAGCTTTTACTCTTCCGGTGCTTGGTAGATGTGGACCTCTACATAGGTCGTAGAATTCTCCGTTTTTATAAACAGTAATATTTTCATCTCCAAGTTCGTCAATCATTTCTAACTTGTATTTGTTGTCTTTGTGTAATTCTTTGGCTTCTTTTGGAGTAACATCAAGTCTTTCAAAAGGAATATCCTCTGAAATGATATTTTTTATTTCGGCTTCTATCTTTTCAAGATCTTCAGGTGTAAAAGGTTTCTCTGTATCCATATCATAATAGAATCCATCTTCAACTGATGGTCCGATTGTTAATTTTATGTCTGGGAACACTTTTTTAGCTGCTATTGCAAGAACGTGAGATGCGCTGTGTCGAAATATTTCCTTTCCTTCATCATCTTTGAACGTTAATATCTGGAATTTTCCTGATTTTTTGATGGGACTTGTAAGATCAAGTGTTTTGTCATCAATTTTTATTGCTATTGCTGCCTGAGCAAGTCTCTCGCCTATTCCTTTGGCTATTTCAAGACCTGTGATGCCTGATTCAAATTCGTTTATATTTCCGTCCGGAAATGATAGTTTTATTTTTGACATTGTAATCAAAAAGGTTTATTTTTGACAGATTTATAAAATTAGTGGTGTATGAGGCGTCATATTTTGAATTTCGTTTATGTTTTTCAACAGAAAGCTTTTTAAATGCCCTAGGAATTCCTAGAATGAGTGGAGGATTACTATTAAAATGAAATTACTAAAAGTTATCAAACGTTATTGTCCGTATTGTAAGGTTCATAAAGAACACAAGGTTACACAGAATAAGAAGAAGAATGCTTCTTCATTAACATATGGTTCAAAGATTAGAGCTAGAAGGCGAGGCCTTGCTAGAGGTACAGGAAACCTAGGCAGGTACTCAAAACCGGCTGTAACTAAGTTTAAGATGACAGGAAAAAAGCTTACAAAGAAGACAGACCTTAGATATGAATGCACATCTTGCAAAAAAAAGCACATGCAAAAGAAAGGTATTCGAGCAAAGAAGGTAGAACTGAAATAAAGGTGTTAAATAATGGAACCTACAAGCAAATTCATAAAAATTAGATGTCCTAAATGTAAAAATGAACAGATTACATTTGGCAAAAACTCAACATCAGTAAAGTGCCTAGTATGTGGCAAAGAGTTAACTGAACCAACCGGCGGAAAGGGCCGTGTCAAAGCAAGAATTCTAGAGGTTCTGGAATGAAGTTATTGCTTGAAAAACAAGGGCTTCCAGAGGAAGGGGAGCTTTTGATTTGTGTTGTTTCAAAAATTCATTTTCATTCTATCTTTGTTAACATTGTAGAATATGGCAAACAGCAGGGTATGATTCATATTTCTGAAGTATCGCCAGGAAGAATAAGAAATATTCGAGATTATGTTAAGGAAGATAAGACAGTTGTTTGTAAAGTCCTTAGAATAAATAGGGAAAGAGGATATGTTGATCTTAGTCTTAGAAGAGTCACAGACCGTGAGAAGAGAAAAAAGGTTGACGATATTAAGCAGGAACAAGTAGCAGAAAAAATTATTGAGTTCGTTGCTAAAGAAATGAAGTTAGAGACGAAAAAAACATTTTTAGATGTTCGTTCTAAAGTTATTGAAACTTATGATTCATTATTTGATGCTTTTTATGATGTAATTGAAAACAATCTAAAACTTGAAAGTCTTGGTATTGATAAAAAAGTTGCAAGTGCTTTGGAAGACATTGTTAGACAAAGAATAAAGCCTATTGAGGTTGAAATCAAGGGTCACTTTAAAATCTCAAGTTATCTTCCAGAAGGGGTTACTCTGATTAGAGAGGCACTTGTTGAAGGAAATAAAGTAGTAGGTAATCATAGACTGTCATACACTGGAGCAGGGATATATAGTTTGATTGTTAAGGATAAAGATTATAAAAAAGCCGAAAAAGTTTTAGCTGATATTAAAGAAGCGGTCATTAGTAACCTTAAATATGAAGATACTGAGTGCGAGTTTATTAGGGCATAAAATGAAGCATATATTAAAGTGTAAATCTTGTAAAAAATACACTCTTTCTGATAAATGTGAATGTTCAGGCGAAGCTGTTACTCCAATACCTCCAAAGTATAGTCCAGAAGACAAGTATGGCGAATACAGAAGAAGGGCTAAGAAAGAATCTTTAGAAGAAAAAGGATTAATTTAATTGTTGTTCTATAATTGTTGAATTGCCACCACCAGTAAATCTAAATTTAATTTCTGATTGTGGAATATCGTAACAATTTGCTTTATTGTCATTTAATCTCACGAATGGATTGTAAAAAGAATATATATCGTCATCTTCTTTGATTAAGAATAAATTTTTGAGTACTCCTGCCCCAACAGAATCGTTAATTAGTGGGTGTGATTCTATTGCAGAGATATTATTATTGCTTGTTTTTAAATCTATAATGCAAATTTTTTGAATACTCTTTGTTAGTGTGAAATCTTCTACTAATACTTTACCGTAATTATTTTTTGTGTTTTCAATTTGTTTGTCCATATCTACGAGGAATTTGTTTATAGAAACCTCAACTTGTTTTTGTTCGATTTTTTGTGTACTTTTGAGCCCTACAATAGAGCCCATTATGATTATTGTGCCGATCATTATGTAGATGAAGGTTTTGAAGTTCATGTTAGTTCGTTTATCAGGTCTGAAGCTATATAAAAATATCCTTTTTTCTTTTTTAATAGGATGTCTCCAAGGTTGCCGTTAATGTATGTTGCGTTTATTGCACAGTTTATTTTGGGAAGCTTTTGTGCGAGGAAGCCTGCAGCAATTCCTGCAAGGACGTCCCCGGTTCCTGCTTTTGTCATTCCTGGGTTCCCGGTTCTGTTTAGAAGTGTTTTAGTTTTTGTAATTATTTTATCTGTTGGTCCTTTAAGGATTATGACGTTGTCTTTAATGTTGAATATTTTTGAGTTGCTTTTTAGTAGCTCATATTCTTTTTTATGAGGTGTTATTATTGCGTTATTGATTTCTTCTAAAGACAGTGATTTGATTGCGTCTGCGTCGATAACTTTTGGTTTTTTTGATTTTATTAATTGTTTTATGATCGTTTTTGATTTATTTCCTATTCCGTTCCCTATGAGAAAGCAAGTATGGTTATCTATTAATTGCTCAAGTTTTTTTTTGTGCTTTATAGAGATGTATTCGCCCTTTAATTTTATTGTTACAAGATCCGGAGAGAGGCAGTTAATTGCCCAGGCAACCTTTTCTGGTGCAGCAATTGTTACCCAGTCGCATCCTGTTCTTAATGCTGCTACTCCTGCAAGTGATAGTGCGCCTACGTAGTCTTTTGATCCGCCAATTATTAGAAGACGGCCATTGTCACCTTTTTTTTGTCCTCTTTTTTTTTGTAGGAGGATGTCTTTTTTTGAAATGTAATTCATAATTAAAGAAAATAGAATTGAATTTATATTAATTTTTTGTTCTTTTTGGTTTTTTATTTCTCTCGGGAGATATGTTTTTTGAATTTTGTCTTCTTTTTAAGTATTCAATATGTTGGACTTTGTGCTTAAGGAATTTGTTTAGGCTCAATTTGTTGTTTTCTATCATCATCGATGCGTGTTGTCCTCCTAAAAAGTGAGGCATTATCACGTATGTTGCTCCCTCTTCATATAGTTTCATTGCTTCATCAATTTGATGTGATATTACTATAATTATTGTTTTTTTATTTTTATCTCTTACTTTGTTTATAAATAAGAGGTTTGAATCTAGATCGGGTATTGATGAAATAATCATCTTGGTTTTATTTAGTGCTAACTCGTTTAACAGTTCTGAATCGCTGCAATCTCCATATCTGCAATGAAATCCTTCTGATGCAAGATTTTTTATTGTATCTGGATTGTAATCTACTACAAGAAAATCTCTTTTCAAAGCACGCAAGGACTGGATTAGATCATAACCTACTTTGTTATACCCAAAAAGAATTATGTCATATGCTTTTTCGTGATGATATTTGTGAGCATCTACTTTATCTCCTTTTCTTTCAAATATTGAAAGATATTTTGAAAGTAATTTGTAAATGCTATTAGAATAAAGTATCATGTATGTGCAAGTTACAATTGTGATAATTCCTACTAATGTTATCATTGATAGTAGTCGCTGATTTATGTGCCCGACACTTATGCCAAGACTTATAAGAATGATAGAGAACTCGCTTATCTGTGCAACAGTAAGTCCTGCAAGAAAACTGTTCCTTTTTGTGTATCCCATAATGCCCATTATGGTCATAACTATTAGCGGATTGCCTATGAGGATAAGTGCTGAAAAAGCAATTATTGGGACTATGTTTACCATGATTTCAGTGAAAACAAGCTGAGATCCAAGATATATAAAAAATAATATAAGAAAAAAGTCTCTTATGGGTCTGAGTTTTGAACTTATTTCATATTTGTATGGTGAAAGTGAAAGACTTATTCCTGCAAGTAATGCACCTATTTCTATAGATAGTCCGAAATAATCAAAAAGTAGTGCAAGCGCAAAACACCATCCGACGGAAAATAGCAGTAAAAATTCCTGTGATTTTGCTATGGCTTCTGTTATTTTAGGTAATACAAATGTGCTTATTATGAATAATACTCCAACTAAACCCGCAATAGTAAGTATTGTGGTTAATATAACTTTTGAAATATCTGTTTGTGTTGATAGTGATGATATTAGTAAGAGCGCAAACACTGCAATTAAATCTTACACTATAAGAAAACCTACAGCGATTCTACCGTATTGACTTTCAACATCTCTTTTGTCAGAAAGTAATTTCATTATTATGATTGTACTGCTAAATGAAACAGCAATAGCGATATATAGAGAAGCGATATTTGAGAATCCAAATAGTTTTCCAAGAGCAAAACCAATTATTGAAGTAAACAAGACTTGTGATATGCCGGTTATGATTGAAACTTTTCCTACGTCTTTTGCGTTTTTAGGATTGAGGTTAAGTCCAACTAGGAAGAGTAGAAGTGAAATACCGATATGAGCAAAAGTTTCCATTTGTGGCAGAGGAGGTGTGACTCCTAAAAGGTTTGGACCAACTATTATGCCTGTTATTATGTAGGCGATTATTAAAGGTTGTTTGAGTAGCTTAAAAATTGCAGAAATTATTACAGCAAGAATTATTACAAGGCTTAATTCAGTAAATAGGCTTCCAAGCATAGTATATATTCTGATTGGGTTGTTTTATAAATCTTTCTTTACTATTTTGTCCTGGTTACGATAATAGAAAGTATGGACAGACTTTACTCGCAGCCTTTGGATGTTAGTGGCAGCGGTGAGACAGTGTGACAGGGCGAATGTTAAAAACGAGAAAAAACATGGACTGGCCGGGACTTTCACATCCTTTCTTACGTTTTGAACCCGGGGCCTCCCGATCTTTGGATAATTGAGCCATTTTGGGCGAAATTATATGCCAACCGAACGCTCTAGCCAGACTGAGCTACCAGCCCATAGAAAAGAACAGACACACATTTGTTTATTAATTTTTGTACATAATGGGGTTTTAAAGGGGGTATTGTATAGGTCCTGGTTAAGCGAAAGCTTTTTAAATGCCTTGGGATTCACAGTGATTAGTGATCCCGTTGAACTATTAGAGTACGATAGAAGGGTGGAGGTTAAGATGAACCAAAAAGAAGTTGTAGACATTTTAAACAAAGTTAAAAAAAGTTCAAAGAAAAGAAATTTTTCTCAAACTTATGATCTTGTTCTTACTCTTAGAGGTCTTGATCTTAAAAAAACAGATCAGCATGTTGATTTCTTTGCATCAATTCATTATAGTAGAGGTAAAAAACTAAAGGTTTGTGCTCTTGTAGGCCCAGAACTTGTAGATGAAGCAAAAAAAGTATGTGATGAAACGGTTACTGCTGAAGATTTTTCAAAATATGATAAAAAACAAGCAAAGAAGCTTGCAGAAAGTTATGATTTCTTTATAGCACAAGCTAATATAATGGGGAAAGTTGCTACTGCTTTTGGTAAAGTATTTGGACCAAGAGGAAAGATGCCAAATCCAAAGGTTGGTTGCGTTGTTCCACCGAAGACAAATCTTCAACCATTGTATGACAGACTTCAAAAAACTGTTAGAGTAAGTGCAAAAACAGCTCTTATGCTTCAAATTCCAGTAGGAAGTGAAGCAATGAAAGATGAAGAAGTGATTGATAACATTAAAACAGTTTATGATCAGATTATACATCATCTTCCAGCAGAGAAGAATAATGTTAAAAATATTTATCTAAAAACAACGATGGGAAAGCCAGTTCAATTTGGTGAATCCGAAAAAGAAGTAGCAAAGGAAGATTAAAATGGCACACGTATCAGAAAAGAAGAAAGAAACAGTAGCTGAACTAAAAAAGCTATTTGAGGAATACCCAATTGTTGGAGCAGTGAATATGGAAAATCTTCCTGCACCACAGCTTCAGACAATGAGAGCACTTCTTCGTGACCAAGTTGTTTTAAGAATGACCAAGAGAAGGCTTATGGCGATTGTTATTGACGAAGTCAAAGGCAAGATGAAAGGTGTTGAAGGTCTTTTAGAACATATGAAAATTGGCATGCCAGCATTATTATTTACTAAAGAAAATCCGTTCAAACTTTATAAAACAATTTCAAAGAATAAATCACCTGCTCCAGCAAAAGCAGGTCAGATTGCACCAAAAGATGTAATAGTTAAAGCTGGTGGTACAAATTTTTTACCAGGTCCAATTATTGGTGAACTTGCATCTTTAGGAATTAAGTCATCTGTTGAAGGTGGAAAAATCGCAATTAAAGAAGATAGTGTAGTTGCAAAAACAGGCGACACTATCAGTGCTGAACTTGCAGCAATTCTTTCCAGATTAGAAATACTCCCAATGGAGATTGGTCTGGATGTTACTGCAATTTATGAAGATGGCACAATTTATACAAGAGACATCCTGTCTGTAGATGAATCAAAATATATTGACGATATCGCACAGGCAGCGAAATGGGCGTTCAACTTATCAGTTGAAGCAAGTATACCAACAAAAGAAAACATTGAACTCTTTATTTCAAAGAGCTTTAATGATTCGAAAGCAGTTGCAATCGAATGTGGTATTCTTGCCGATGGTGCTGTAGATAGCATCTTAGGAAAAGCGCACAACCAAATGGTTGCGCTAAAAAATACAATAAATGTATGATTAGGAGGATTTGAAAATGGAATATGTCTATGCTGCAATGTTATTGCACAAAGCCGGTCAGAAAGTAGAAGAAGCTTCAGTTAAGAAAGTATTAGAAGCTGCAGGTGTTACAGTTGATGATGCAAGAATTAAAGCTCTGGTAGCTGCACTTGATGGTGTTAATATCGACGAAGCTATACAAAAAGCTGCAACAACCGCTGTCGCTGCACCAGCTGCAAGCGCACCTAGTGGAGATTCTGGCGCAGAAAAAGCTGCAGAGAAAAAAGTTGACGAGAAAAAAGAAGAAAAATCTAAAGAACAAGCAGCTGCTGGTCTAGGAGCCCTATTCGGGTAATTTTTTTATTTTATTATTATTTTTATTATTAAATATTAAAAATTGATGAGTGAATATTAATGTTGGATGAAAAAGAGAAAAAAGTTTTGCTTGATAAAGCAAAAGATCTCAATAAGACTGTAAGGGATTTACGTTCTAAACTTAATGAGGTTAACGTCCTAAAGGAAGCTTCGTATAAGAAGAAAGAAAAGCTTAATTCTGAGATCAAAGAGAGAATTACTGGTGTAAAGAAGTCAAAAGACACAAGAAATAATCTTTCTGGTCAAGTTAGAGAAGCGAAGAAGAATAGAGATGAGCTGAATAAAAAGATTAGAGAAAGAATCGAAGAAGCGAAGAAGATTAACGACGAGAAGAAAAACATTCAACAAAAACATAATATTAAAGAAGATCCTACAAAAATTAAGGAACAGATTTCTGGGCTTGAGAAAAAAGTAGAAACTGAAGTCATGTCTTTTGATAAAGAAAAAAAGATGATGAAGAGTATTAAGGACCTTAAAAAGAAGTATGAAGAGGCAAAAAAAGTTAGTACGGTCTGGGATAGAATTCATGAAATCAATGATGATATTAAGAAACTTAAGAAAGAAGCGGATGTTCATCATAAAAAAGTTCAATTAAATGCTGAAGAATCACAATCTATGCACGAGGAAATGATTGGTTTCTCAAAAGAAATAGATGATTTGAAAGCAAAAGAGCAAGAGATTTATAATGAATATTTAACTCATAAAAAAGTATTTAATGATATTAATAACGAGTTAAAACAAGTCCTTATGGAACTTAATGAGATTAGCAAGAAGCTTAATGCTCATAGAAAGGAGCTTGTAGAGCAGAAGAAGGAAAAGGTTGAGCTTACAATTTCTGAGAAGAAGAAGGAAGTTGAAGATAAGATTAAGACCAGGAAGAAGCTTACAACTGAAGACCTTTTGATTCTTCAAAGAGATTCTGATTAATTATATATATTATATAATATCGATATATTTATATTTGTGAAAGATATAGTAGTTTTTATGGGGTTTGATCATCTTGTCAGAGAGGAAGATAGTGTTATTGAATGCCTCTATTGTGGAAAAGATCTAAATAAACGTGAATGGGATTCTGAGTTTTGTGGGATGCTGCATTATAAAATAATTGAATGTGAGTGCGGTAAAAAGAATAGAGTAAAACATCCAACGCTTGGTTCTGGTCATGATAACTTTAATGACGATAAAAATCTTGAAGTAAGAGTAGGGAATTATAGGTTCGCAAAATTTGATACGCTTCCTCCTCCAAATTAGAAAAGATTAATTCTAAATTAGGGAAATTTTATAAATAATATCTTAATCATAATTCTTATGAGATTTATTGTTGATAATACGGTACTTAGACGTTTCCCAGGATTAAAGATAGGCTTGCTTGTTCTTGATGGTATTGATAACACAAAAAATAATGATGATATTGTAAAGTTCTTAAGGGAGCAAGAGGGTGTAGTTAGAAGTGGGCTTAAGCGAGATGAGCTTTCTGTTCACCCTGAGATTGCGCTTTGGAGAGAAGCATATTCTTGGATGGGGGCTAAACCTAAGAAGTATAAGTGCTCTACGGAAGCACTTCTTCGAAGAGTGCTTAGTGATGAAGAAATCCCATCAATTAGTGCTATAGTTGATCTTTATAATGCTATTTCAATTAAACATATTCTTCCAATTGGCGGAGATGATATCTCAAATGTAGATGGAGATATTTGTCTGGCTATTGCTAAAGGGGATGAGAGATTTTTACCTATTGGTGCGGACGAGACAGAAAGTCCAAAAGAAGGGGAAGTTGTATATTTAGACGAGAAAGATGTTCTTTGTAGAAGGTGGATTTGGCGAGAGTGTGATAAGTCAAAACTGACAACTGAGTCAAATAAAATTGTTATTTATATTGAAAGCCTTAGAGGGGAAGTTGCGGATGCGCTTGCTGAGATGAAGGATAAGGTAAAACAATTTTTTTCTGTTGAAGCTAAAGATTTTGTAGTTGATAAGGATAATAATGGTTTTGATTTTGATAATACTAAATTAATTAAGAATACTGAAAAAATAGTTGCAGAAGAAAAAGTACCTGTTGAAAAAAAGAAAGAAAAGAAGAAGAGAGATTCTAATTCTGGTAAAACTCATAAAAAAGAAGTTGAACATATGCATTGGGCGGATCGAATTGCTCTGGAAGTAGAAGAAAGAATTAATCGAGATCCACAATTAAAAGAAGTATATGAAAAACAAGGTGCTTTAGTTTATGATGAGAAAACACCTTCAGGTGTAATACATATTGGTTCAGGAAGAGGATGGGTAATTCATGATGTTATTGCAAAAGCAATGAGAAGAAGAGGAATGAATTCAAAGTTCATTTTGAGTTCTGACGATATGGATCCTTATGATAAACCAAACAAAGATTTAGATTCATCGTGGGATAAATATTTGGGAATGCCGTTCAAAGATATTCCAAGTCCAGTAGAAGGTTACAAAAGTTTTGGTGATTATTTCTTTTCACAAGTAACTGAAAAATTTGCAGAGTTTGGAATTGAATGTGAACTTGAAAGTACAGGTGAACAGTATGATAATGGAGCATTTAATCCAATGATAA
>CAZYEG010000019.1:571-10983 GCA_964646365.1 uncultured Methanosarcinales archaeon | reverse complement strand
CTCGACTAATACATCAAATGAAGAAAGTGTAATAAATTCAAATCCTGCTTCTTCAAATTTCTTAACAGCTTTTTCAAATTCATATTGAAGAATTGCAACAACCTTTACAACTTCTGCACCTGCTTCCTTACATGCCAAAGCAGCATTAACACTGCTTCCACCAGTTGTAATCAAATCTTCTACGACGATGACTTTCTTCCCAGAAACATCTCCACCTTCAATCAATTTATCAGCACCATAACCTTTAGATTTTTTCCTAATGTAAACCATCGGCTTTCCTAAAACTTCTGCAACCCATGCTCCCCAGGATATAGCTGAAGATGCAGTTCCAGCAATTACATCACAATCAAGATCTTTAATCTTTTCAACAAACTCTGAAACAATCTTTCTTCTTTCATCTACAAAAAAAGTAAGAACTCTATTATCACAATAAATTGGACTTCTAATTCCAGACACATACGTAAACGGTTCTTCTGGATTAAGCTTTACAGCATTAACATCAAGCAATATTTTTGCAACTTCTTTTTCAGTACTCATTTAAACTCTACCTCCCTGCCCATATTGTCAGTAACTACTTTATCACCGTCATAGACAATATTGCCATTTACTATCGTCAGAATTGGCCATCCTTTTAATTTTTTCCCATCAAAAGGACTCCATTTGCACTTAGAACATACTTCTTTAACAGTATCCTCCTTATTAATATCAATAAGAACTATATCTGCATCATACCCTTCAAGTAACTTCCCTTTATTTTTAATTCCAAACACTCTTGCAGGACCTTCGCAACACAATTCAACAACTTTTTGCAAACTAATCCTGCCTTCATTAACCGCATTTAACAAAAGTGGCAATTCTGTCTCAACTCCAGGAACACCATATGTTTCTTTTTCATCCTTTTCCTCTTTTGTATGAGGTGCATGATCTGTTCCGATAGTATCAACAACTCCATCAGCTATTGCTTTCCATAATTCATCTTGATCTTCTTGGCTCTTAAGTCCAGGCTTCATTGTCACATATTTATCTGTATCATTCTCTGTCAAAAAAAGATGATGTGGAGTAACTTCCATATAGACAGGGTGCTCCTTATCTTCTTTTGCCTTTCTTATCTCATCCACTTCACTTTTTTGCGAAATATGACAAAGATATAGACCATGTCCTACTTTTTTATTAATTCCAATTGCTTTTGCAACCATCTCTCCTTCAGCATGTACACTTACGAGCTTTGATGCTTCAAAGATTTTTTCAAGAAGCATGTTGTTTTCAACCAACATTTTCCCTGTTGAAACATTCATAAAAACTTTAGTAGAAGCAACATTTGTAACTTTCTTAATCTCTTCGACATTATCATCAACTGAAGCTCCAAAATGAAATCCATAATTGGCCACACACTTTTTCGCAAGTTCTCTTTTATTATCAAGCGCCTCTACATCTATTGTTGGAGGAATTGTATTTGGCATGTCAATTATTGTGGTTACACCACCCTTTACTGCAGCCTTACCACCCGTAAAAAAATCTTCTTTATGTTCCATTCCTGGTTCCCGAAAATGAACATGAGGATCAATTACTCCTGGTATTGCATACATCCCCTGAGCATCAATAACCTTAGTCTCTTTTTCAGTTATTATATTATAATCCATAGAAGTAATCTTACTAATCTTGCCGTCATTAACAACAATCTGTTTAACAAACTCCTTTCCATTTACAAGGATCTTACAATTTTTTATTATGATATTCATTTGCACCGCCATGAAAAATATTCAGATAAATCTACTTCTTTTCCAGATTTCAGCAGTGCTCCTTTACCAAAATCTTCCATTTTTCTAAGCTTTTTAGAATCAAACACCGGACCATCAACACACACTCTTTCTTTCCCACAAACACATGCACCACAGATTCCAAATCCACACCGCATATATCTTTCAAGAGATGCTTGACAATCTACTTTTTTCTCTTCACATATCTCAAAAACTTTCTTCATCATGATTTCTGGTCCACATGTATAAACTGTATCAATTCCGTCATTAAGAACATCAGATAATACTTCTGTAACAAATCCTTTATGTCCACTTGTTCCATCATCAGTACAAATCTTCACATTATCAAATCTTCCATTAAACAAAAGGCTTCCTTTGTTCCTTGCGCCTTGGATTACTATAATTTCTTTTTTCTGCTTAACAAGTTCTTCAATAAGTGGTGAAACCGGTGCCATGCCACATCCGCCAGCAACTACACAGACTTTCTCACCTTTAATCTTAAATCCATTACCGAAAGGTCCACGCACTCCTAACTTATCTCCTTTTTTTAACTTTACCACACTTTTTGTAAATTTACCCTTAGCTTCTATCGTAATAGCAAACTCTTTTTCAGAATGATAAGAAATAGTAAACGGCTTCTCATCAACTCTCGGATGCCAAAGCATAACAAATTGTCCTGGCTTAAAATCAAGATTATATTCAAAGAACACAGTAACATGCCTATCTGTCTCTTTTTGAATTTTCTTTATTGGTAACATTATATGTTTCATTTTATTTATGTGCAAGACCAATTATTTCTTTGCAATCCTTATATCCGTGTTTCTTCATCCAATCCTGGACTTCTTTCCAGACTTTCTCAAACACATCTATTCCACGATAACTAACTGCGCTCCCCATCCCTATAAGGGTTGCTCCTGCCATCATCATCTCTATAGCATCTTCACCTGTTGTTATTCCCCCCATACCTATGATTGGAATTTTAATATTTTCATATATATCGTAAACACATCTGACAGCTATAGGTTTTATTGCCGGACCTGACACTCCACCTTTCTTAAATTCAAGAACTGGCTTTCCACTTTCAATATCTATTATCATTCCTGGCCCTAATGTATTAATTGCACATATTGCATCTGCACCTGCACTCTCACAACTTTTTGCAATCTCTCCAATATTTGCCGCTTGTGGAGTAAGTTTAGCGATCAGTGGAATATCTCCTATGACTTTCTTTACTGCTCTAACAACTTCTTTACTTGAATCTGCAGAGACACCAAACACCATCCCTTCGTTTTTTGTATTTGGGCACGATATATTGATTTCAATAAAGTCTGGATTCTTACTAGAAACAAATTTCCCAACTTCAACAAACTCTTCAACACTTGCACCATATATGCTCGCGATTATTGGAAAATCTCTTTTTAATAACCTTTCCCACTCACTATCCATATCTTTGTATCCCGGAGTTGGAAGTCCAACAGCATTTATTATTCCATGTTCCCATTCGATAACAGTTGGATTATTATGTCCATCCTTTGGTTTTGGCCCAATAGATTTCATCGTAACAAGACCACAGCCTTTAGAATGCACTTCTTGTAAGATCTCAAAACCGTTACCAAGAACACCTGATGCAAGCACCATTGGGTTTTTAAGTTCCTTTCCTAAAAATTTTATCTTCATTGTATTATCAAATCGTCTCTACTCATAACTCTTTCACAATATTCACATCTTAATTTCAGTGGTTCTTTATTTTCAATCTTAAATTTCGATTGTACTTCCTCATTATTTGTAATACATTTTGGATTTATGCATTTTACCACACCTTTGATTTCTTGAGGAATCTTTAATTTTATTTTGTCAACAACCTTATAGTTCTTTATTATATTCATTGTTGACTTCGGAGCAATCAGTGCTATCTTCTCTGTCTCTTTTGAACTTAAATTCTTACCACCAATCTTTATTATGCCCTTTTTTTTCATTGTCTTACTTTCTAGATTAAAAACAACTGAAACTATCTCACTTGATTTTGTTAACTTTAGAATTTGCATGACTTTTAATGTTGACTCTGCAGGAATATGATCCACAACAGTGCCTTCCTTTATCGCTGAAACCTTTAGACTTTTTGATTCACTCATTTTAGCACCCCCGCAACAAGAGCCAGTATCGCCTGCCTTGTTGGTACGCCATTCGCCGCTTGTTCAAAATATATTGCATTTGGTGTGTCATCCAGATCTTCTGCGATTTCATTCACTCTAGGCAGAGGATGCATAATCTTCATGTTTTTTTTGCAATACGGTAATGTATTTTTCTTATCAATTCTATACACTCCCTTCAGTTTCTCATAATCTATTGGATCTGGAAATCTTTCCTTTTGTATCCTTGTCATATATAGTATGTCTAGATCTTTAAGTATTGGCTGTATCTCTTTTCCTTCGCTGTACTTAATATCCTTTTCATCCAGATCTTCTTTTATCTCGTCTGGCATCTTAAGTTGATCCGGTGAGACAAAATACATTTCTGCTCCAAACAGCGACATTGCTTTTGCTAAAGAATGCACTGTTCTTCCATACTTTAAGTCTCCAACAAAACCAATCTTTAACCCTTCTAACTTTCCCAAGCTTTTCTTTATTGTATAAAGATCTAAAAGTGTTTGTGTTGGATGCTGGTTCGCTCCGTCTCCTGCATTTATTACTGGTTTATCAGATGCTTCTGCTGCAAGTCTTGCTGCACCTTCATGATAATGTCTTATTACAATAACATCAGAGTACCCTGCTGCCATTTTTATGGTATCATAAAGTGTTTCTCCTTTTTTACGCGATGTACCATCTTCTGAATCGAACCCTATGACTTTTCCACCAAGCTTTTCCATTGCTGACATAAAGGAAAGTCTTGTCCTTGTCGATGGTTCAAAAAACAGTGTTGAAAGAACCTTGCTATTTAAAAGATTCACATCTGGTTTTTTATCGAGTTTTTCAGCAGTCTTAAGAATATAAAGAATATCCTCTTTTGATAGATCATTTATGGAGATTATATCTCTTCCAGAAAAATTCATTTTATCACCTCTAAAACATAAGAATTTTCGTTTTTAATTTTATTATTCATTAAAATAATTAAGAAATAAATATTCTTTATATACATTGCGGAAATTATCAGAAAGTTTTCAAAAAAACAAAAACAAGTCCCCCTACTATAACAAATAAAGGAGGGTGAGTTTATAAATCTTTTGCATGTGTTGTTACTTTAAAATACTACATAAAGTTTTAATATTAGATTCTCGAAATAAGAATATATTAGTTTATTCATAAAAATGGGGTGGAAGTTTGGGATTTTTCAAACTACTTAAAAAAAATAAAAAGTCAGACGATACAAATGAGAATTCTACTGTAGATTTTCCTCCAACCCCTCCAGAAATGGACATTGATTCTTCAACAAAAAATGAACCATCGGCAGAAAGTATTCCGATGAGAACAGACATTCCTGAAGTGCCTGATTTTGATGATGATTTTTCAAAACACGATTTACCAGATTTCGATGAGGACTTCGAACCTTCTTCAGTGCCAAATTTTGGAGAACAAGCTCCAATGGCTGAAAAAGACATAATAAGTCAAGTCAACATGGGAAAAGAAGAAGCACCAATAAGGCCAATTGAGCATACACATGAAGAAATTCATATGCAAGCAAATTCAAATCCAATACCGATAAGGGATGCAAACCCTAAAGGACCAATATTCATAACTTCTGAAAACTTTCAAAAAGTATTAGGAAGAATTAAAGAATCAAGAAGCAATCTAAAAAATCAAGAAACAAAATTACTTTCACTAGAAGAATTAAAAATTAATGAGGATAAGAAACACGCTCTTTGGAAAAATAAAGTTGAAGACATCCAAAGAAAACTCATTTACATTGATAGAGCATTGTTTGAAGAAAAATAGGTGGTAACATGAACGAAGGAAAACCCTCTCAGGTTTATGTAAAAATAGACGAATACAAAGAAATACTAGACATAATCAATTTAATAAAAAACAAGATTAATGAGGCCAAAAAAACTCTAAACAGCATTTATGAGATTAAAAATCAAGAAGATGCTGATCTAGATGAATGGAACTCTAGTCTTGAAGAAGTAGAAAGAAAAGTCAATTTTATTGACGATAGTTTATTTGAACCTTCAGTATAGGTGTAAAGATGGTAAATAAAGTACAAGATGTTTTTTATGTTGGAATAAACGAGCCTTCCGAGCTCCGAAAAGAGATTTTAGAATCTTCAAAAGTTGTAATAGAAGACCTAAAAAAATACGAGAAAGTTCGCCTATTAAGAGAAAGTAAAAATAAAGAAGTTGCTAGATTAAAAAAGATAATTAAAGAAATTGATAACTCTTTCAACAAATTAAAACTATTACTTCCAAAAACAACTTTAAAACCTGTTACAGAAGATGACGAAATTCTTAATCACAAAAAAGAAATGGAAGATATTGATAGTATAGAAGAAGTTAGAGAAAAAAGCGAAAAAAACGAACTTAAACTCGAAGAAAAATACAAAAGAGCAGATGTTCAAGCAGAAATAAGAGCATTAAAAGCTATAGCAAAAAAGAAAACAAGCAAAAAAAAGACCGCTACTAAAAAAACAAGTAAGAAAAAAGTGGTAAAAAAGAAAGCTGTCAAGAAAAAAGTTGCTGAACTAGATAAACTTGAAAAAGAATTAAAAGAGATTACATCAAAACTTAACGAATTATAATTTTATTTCTATTATTTAATTTTTATAGTAACATTTATAATTGAATTATTCATTCTATGATTTCTATGCGGGGGTGCCGGAGTGGTCAAACGGGATAGACATTTTGTGTATAAGACACTAAATGATCCAAACTCAAGTTTGATTGAGTGCTGAAGCTTTACAAAAGCTAATGAAGAACACCCAATGAGCAATCTATTGGCTTAGTGCCTACGAGGGTTCGAAAAGTTAGCGATTTGGATCGATAACGTCCAAGAAGCGCTGCTTCGAAAGACCCTTCCCCCGCATTTTTATTTCTTAACCAATTTATGATATCTTCTTAAGAAAAAGCAAAAAACTCCATCAAATAAGAATCTAGGCAAAAAATTATTAATTCTAGACACAAGATACTGGTAACAAGGAAAAGTAATTAGTTTCCTTTCTTTTTCAATACCTCTAATAATTTTTTTAGCAGCATCTACAGGCGTAGTAGAAAGCATCTTATACTTCACATTTCTTGTCAACTTCGTCTCAACAAGACCTGGTTTTATTGTAAGAACCTTAATACCAAACTTCTTATTTTCTATCCTCAAACTTTCAAGATATACACTCACTGCCGACTTGCTTGCGGAATAAAAACCAGATGTTGGATATCCTCTATTGTCAACTATGCTTGACACTCCAGCAATAATTCCTTTCTTTCTTTTTATAAATCCTGCAAGAACTTCATTCACACAATAAACCATACCTAAAAAATTAGTCTCAATTATACGTTTAGAAAGTTCATTTACATCCCTGCTTCCCGCTGTAACTCTATTAATCCCAGCATTAAGTATAATCACATCAATTTTACCAAGATCCTTCTTGACTTTATCAAAAGCTTTTTTTACAGATTTCTTATCGGCAACATCACACTTAATAGGAACAACGCTAGAAATGCCACCAAATTCATCATTAAGCTTATCAATACTTCTAGAAAGAGCAGCAATTTTGTTTTTTTTACTTAACAACGTTACAAGCTCTTTGCCCATACCTGTTGAAGTACCTGTAATTACAATATTCTTATTCTCAAGCTTCATAATAAAATTACAATAATTATCTTATTTAAAACTTATCCAAACAAAAATATATAAACACAAGTATCTTACTACCTATTACAATGGAACTTGATAAAAGTGAAAAAGACCTCATCGCAGGAATTTTGAAAGAACATCTAAAATTGGTCAAAAACGAAGAAAGAGTACCAAATCAACAAATTGTCGAACTCTCCGGAGAATTAAACTACGAAGAATTTGTTGAAAAAGTAATAAAAAAGTTAGAATGACCATAGAGATCTGTGCTGTAGGTGGATATAAAGAAGTCGGTAAAAATATGACTGCCGTAAAAGTAGATGACGAAGTCATCATACTAGATATGGGAATACACCTAGAAAATTACATCAACTACACTGAAGATGAAGACGTAAGAACACTAAGCAACGAAGAACTTCTAAGTGTCCAAGCAATACCTAATGATAACATAATCAAAAATTGGAAACATATGGTTAAGGCCATCGTCCCAAGTCACGCACATCTTGATCATTTAGGTGCGATACCTTTCCTTGCAAAAACATATGAAAATCCACCAATAATTGCAACACCTTTTTCAAGTGCTGTACTTCGAGCAATAATGCGTGACAATAAAATGCGTATTTCAAACGAGATTATTGAATTAAACCCTAATAGCAAAATAAAAATCTCAGATAATATCACAATCGAATTGATAAACGTTACACATTCTACTCCACAAACATCAATAATATGTATTCATACTCACTACGGGAAAATCCTATATGCATGTGATTTCAAGTTTGATGACTCTCCTGGAATCGGTAAAAAAACAAATTATCGAAGACTAGAAGAACTTAGCAAAGAAGGTGTTCTTGCATTATTTTGTGATTCAACATACGCAGAAGACAAAAGAAAAATGCCATCTGAAGAAGTAGCAAGAGCAGCACTAAAAGAAGTTCTCCAAACATGTCAAAATGAAAACAATCTAATCATTGTAACAACATTCTCATCTCACCTTTCAAGAATCAAAGCAATAATAGAAAATGGACAGAAAATAAATAGAAAAATTGTACTTTTAGGAAGATCACTATCAAAATATATTGAAGCTGGTATCGAAACTGGAATTTTCAATATTCCTGACGATGTTGAAATGGTCAAATTCTCTTCAAAGATAAAAAAACATCTTAAAAGAATCAAAAACAGACAAAACTACCTGTTAATAGTCACCGGACACCAAGGAGAAAGAAAAGCAACACTGTCCAAGATGGCTACTGGGGAATTAGAGTTCAACATCAAACCTGGCGATCATATTGTTTTCTCATGTACAGTAATACCAACTGAAACAAACAGAGAAAATAGAAAAGAGCTCGAAAGAGAACTTGAAGGCAAAAAAGCAAGAATCTTTAGAGATATACATGTTTCTGGCCATGGTGCTCGTGAAGATCTTAGAGATTTAATAGATATAGTAAAACCAAAACACATTGTACCTGCACACGGTTTCGACACTATGAAAAGTGCACTAAAAAAGCTTGCACTAGAAATGGGTTATAAAGAAAAAAGAATACATATGCTTCACGATGGAGATTTTCTTAAAATACAATAAAATTACTTTCCATAACAATTCTTTCCAGTAAAATTTTTCCTAAATTTTGCTAAAAATGGCGTCATCTTTCTTTCTGGAGCTTCCATTATTTTAAGTCTTTTTGCAATCTCATCATCACTAATCTTCACATTAAGCTTTCTAGCAGGGACGTCTATCTCTATAACATCTCCGTCTTTAATGGCACCAATTGCTCCACCATTATAAGCTTCCATCTCAACATGTCCAATACATGGACCCGATGTTCCACCAGAAAATCTTCCATCAGTAATAAGTGCAACTTTCTTATAGCCTGCACCTTTTATTGCATCAGTTGGAGTAAGCATTTCAGGCATACCTGGCGCACCGCAAGGTCCCATAAACGAAAGAACAACTACATCTCCCTCATCTATCTTTTTTGCTTCAATCGCATCAAGTAAATCTTCTTCACTTGTAAACACTTTTGCAGGTCCAGAGTGTTGCATCATGTCTGCTTCCACAGCTGTTTGTTTAATAACAGAAGAGCTTGCAATATTTCCCTTAAGAACTGCAATTCCTCCTTGTGGAAAATATGCATTATCAAGAGATCTAATAACATCATCATCTGACACTTCTACTGAAGCTGCAATTTCTAAAATTGATTTTTCATTAACCGTTGTTGATTCTTTAAGCATTCCTTTCAATCTATTCAAAACCGCAGGAATACCTCCTGCATTATGAAGATCTGCCATTTCATATTTATCGTCAGCAGGAATCAATTTGCAAATGTTTGGTGTCTCTTTTGCAATCTTATCAAACTCGTCAATATCAATATCCATACCTAGCTCTCTAGCTATTGCAGGAATATGAAGAACTGCATTTGTAGATCCGCCCATTGCCATATCCATTCTGATACCATTCTCAAATGCATCTCGAGTCATTATGTCAGACGGTTTAATATCTTTTTTAACTAATTCCACAATCTTTTTACCACTTTCATAAGCCTGTTTTTTCTTTTCTGGATCAAGAGCTGGTGTTGTTGCACATCCTGTTAAACTCATTCCTACAGTCTCCGTAAAACATGCCATTGTGTTAGCCGTAAAAAGTCCAACACAACTTCCTGCTCCACAAGCCATACAAGGCAACATTTTTTCTGCTTCTTCTGCTGAAAGCTTTCCACCCTTGACCTGGCCAACTAATCCAAATCCTTCAATTGGATGGTGTTTTTTGCCATTAACAATATTTGCTTTCATTGGTCCGCCTGTTAGAATTATAGAAGGTAAGTTTAAACGACCACACGCCATCAACATACCTGGCGATATTTTGTCGCAATTTGTCACACCA
>CAZYEG010000019.1:0-561 GCA_964646365.1 uncultured Methanosarcinales archaeon | reverse complement strand
GGCTTAATACCATAATTTCTATATTATCTGCTATGTGTTCTCTTGATGGTAAACTCAATCTCATCTCAACATGCATTGCCCAGCCATCGCAAACACCGGGAACACCCCAAACAAAGGGTATGCCTCCAGCATCAATTATCCCTTTTTTTACTTCCTCTGTTAACTCATTCAAATGTATGTGGCCAGGAATAATATTGTTATAACTATTGGCAATGCCTATAAATGGTTTGTCTGACTTAAGATCTTCTTCCTTTACTCCGGTAGACATTATTAACGCCCTATGTGGTAAAGTTGAAACATCTTTCTTTATAATATCGCTTCTCATAATTATCACCTATAGCAAGAATTAGTTGTTTATATTTAAATTTAATGCTTAGAAATCTAAAAATTCTTTGAATTTTTAGGTCCTAAAAAATCTATGTATTTTTTAGAAGTCTAAAAGATCTAGACCAGTAGTTTCGTCATGAACTCTTTTAGCAGTTGAATCAAGTTCAAATATAATTGCTTCAATTATTAAGAATATTTTAGAGTTTTTTCTGATGCAACCAATATTTACTTTAT
>CAZYEG010000018.1:0-11451 GCA_964646365.1 uncultured Methanosarcinales archaeon | reverse complement strand
CTGCAGCACAAAACTTTGGATCTGCAAATTTGTCTGCAAGTATTATTCCATCACTAGCTCCTGCTGGCATATCGATATCAATCTCACCAAAACATTGCATTTTTGCTGCAGTTACGTAAATATTTCCTGGACCTGCAACCTTCAAAACTTTAGGCACTGTCTCTGTCCCGTAAGCCATTGCTGCAATTGCTACTGGACCTCCAATATTGTATATCTCGTCAACTCCTGCTAAATCTGCTGCGACAATAACTTCATAATTATTTTTTCTTGGAGGGGTGCATGCAATGATACGTGGGACTCCTGCAGTTTTTGCAGCAACACCAAGAATCTGCATGACTGTCGGATAAGCTGCTGTTCCGCCAGGCACATACAGACCAACAGACTCTATTGGACGATATAATTGTCCTGCAGTAACTCCTCTCTCTAATTCAATACTCCATGACTTTTTCAACTGAGCTTCGTGGAATTTTTTAGAATAATATATCTGATCTTTTATTGATTGGAGCACTTTTTTGTCAATTCTGTTGTAAGCATTAGCGATATCTTCTTTTGAAACTCTTAATTTATCCACACTCATGTCTACATTGTCATATTTTTTTATCAAACGCAAAATCGCATTGTCTCCTTCGCTTCGAACTTCATCTAATATCTCCTTTACGCTTTCATTTACATCCTCTATGTTTTGCCTTGAACGGTTTAGATAAAATTGTTTTTTCTCGTCCGTAATTTTATCCCACTCTATAATCTTAATCATCTTTTTCACCTGTACCTATTATTACGAAATCGCTTTCCATAATTTTTTCATATATCTTTAGACCATCTTTTTTCAAGGATTTTCCCGTGTAAACAATATCAATTGCAAGATCCGTTACTCCTAAAGCGCAAGCTATCTCAACACATCCATTCAAGTATATTTTTTTAAAAGAAAAACCTCTATCTTCGAATGTTTTTAGATATTTATCTGCAATTTTCTTGTACTTTCTTGGCACAACAATCTTGAGATCTTTTGGAAAATCTGCAAGAGATTTATCCTCTGGTCCAATCAAACATAACACAGGCTTGCCAAATAGCGTACTTGGATCAGACCACGGTATGCGTTTGATAATCTTTAGATTGATATCACTTTTATCAACACAGAATTCTCTGTAAAGATCTTCTCCAGTAAGACCTATTGCATATTTGCCTTGTTTTTGAAATTCTACTATCCATGAAGGAATATCTTCACCGCGAACTTCAATAACTTCTTGGTCTTTAGCACCTATTATATTTAGTGCTTTTTCTTTGTAGCATTTAAGCCCAGAATTTTTTGGAGCAACAATGAATACAATCACTCCTTTCATTAACTACTTTATCTACTAACATTTTTTATACCTCCTAAAATAAGAAAAGAACTCTGACTACTAACAATGAATACAATCAGTCCGTTCCTGGACCGTTTCCTCGTTAATAGCTTTAATCATAAAAAGAAAGAAGTCTTTTTGTATATATAAATTTATTGTTTCTCGTAAATTTCAACAAGTTTTTACGATTTTAATCTGTTAAGAATTTCTATAGCGCCTTTATCAAATCTTGAAAAAGCAAACCATTTCTTTCCCAAGTCTTTTAATGATGCTCCAAAATGATATATTGTTTTAGAATCAATTATTAAAAATCTATCATGGGATGACTGAAACTTTATGATTTTAATTGCTTTATATTGTAAATTATATTTTTTTAAGTTGAGCCTTAACTTTTCTGTTAAATTATTTGTATAAATTTTTATATCAATATTAGATCCAGAAAATAATACCAAAGTAGAATTATCAATGTAGTTGTCTATAAGAACAATAGATTTTTTTGCACTCTTAATTAAATCTAAAATAAATTTATGAGCATCAAAAACTTGTCCATCATAAAATATTCCTTTTGAAGGAATAATCTTTTTATTCTCAATTGTTTCAAATATTTTTTGAAAATTTTTGTCATATTCTAATAGTTTTTGATCTATTTGCTGAAATTTTTGAAAAAAACTGGCATTTTGTATAATAAAATGTCTCATAGATACAAAAGCTCTTATCACCAATATATTTATTTCAATGGCTTTCTTGCTCTTTAGAATTCCGGATAATGCTGTTACACCATGTTCTGTGAATACAAAAGGCATTTGATAAGAATATTTTATATTATTTAGGTAGTCGCATTTTGCGACCAGCTTATTTTTTTCAAATTCATTAAGTTGAAACATAAAATCTTTTGGAAATCTTTCTATATTTCTTTTAACTTGCTCATTAAGTCTTTTAGTAGGAATATTGTATAGTTCTGCCAAATCTCGATCCAACATTACGTCTTTTTCTCTAATCGTATGAATTCTGTTTTTAATATTCATGTATATTATTAATAAAATATTTTTTATATGTATTGTGTAGAAAAAATCGAAGAATTTCCTATACTAATCGGATATACTTTTCTCGTAAATTTCAACAAGTTTCTCTGCAAGTGGATAGAGATTGACTGCGTCTTGCTTATTATATTCAATGAGCATTTCTAGAGCTCGCTCGTCATGATACTTTTCCCACTTCTTCCAAAGTTTTACTGCAATATGTCTTCTTTCAGAGAATTCGTGTAATCTTTCGATTTCTAATGTCTTTTCTAGAACTTTTAAATTTGTATCAAGACCTAATTCTTTTGCAACAAAATATATATCAAAATTAGGAATCTTTGGAGGGAATGCTCCAGGAAACTCTTTATTAATTTTTGGAATATCCATTGATTTTCCGTTAAATGTAATTAATAATTTACAACCTGCAAATGCTGTTTTTAAATTCTCTTGTGTAAGATTTTGTCCTCTAACATAAGCATCAGCTTCAACTATGCCATCTTTTGGCTTAAAGATTCCAACTACTGAAACAAATTCATCTCTTCCACCAGTAACTTCAATATCTAGACATAATGCTTCTGTTTTAAGTCTCTTGTATAAGCCAATCCAGTATTTTAGTGTCATAATAAAGAATAAAAAAAGAATAAGATAAAAATGTTGTGTTTAAACAGTACAACCTGATAGTTCTGCAAGCTGTCCAAGCGATTTATATCCTGGCGATAGTTGCCCATTGATTTCCCAAGTTGGATATCCACGAATACCTGCTGCACTACATGCGGCACGATCAACACCACAATTGATATAATTAATGTATTGGAAGTCACTACCAAACTCGCTCTTTTGTTTCTTGCAATAGCCGCAACTTTCTGAACCATACATTTTAGCTCCACGAGCAGTCATACACTCTGCAAGTGATGAACCATCGCCAACTGGCAATAATGTGGTTGTAGTGGTTTTAATTATAATTTCTTCTGGTACTGTTTCAGATGCATTTCCATACAATAATCCTTGTAATAGAAATGCTAATCCATAAACGCATACTATAAGCAGTACAATTATTCCTATAATTTTTCCTACACTATTATTCTTTGCCATTTTAATTATATGTTCCTCCAATCTCTTAAAAAGTTTTCTAAATTCTTTTCAGTTTAAGCAAAAGCGAGTTTGAGACTACACTTACACTTGAAAATGCCATTGCTGCTCCTGCAATCATAGGATTTAATAACCAACCTGTTACAGGATACAAAAGTCCTGCTGCAATTGGTATGCCTAATGTATTGTAAAATAGCGCCCAAAACATGTTCTGTTTAATCTTTGACATCGTGATTTTGGAAAGCTTGATTGCTTTTGCAACATCTATAAGATCGTCTCTCATTAGCACTATATCTCCTGTTTCCATAGCAACATCTGTTCCTGATCCCATAGCGATTCCAATATCTGATTGAGCAATAGCTGGAGCATCATTAACTCCGTCACCTACCATTGCAACTTTGCCTTTTTTCTGCAACTTTTTTACATAACCTGCCTTGTCAACAGGCAGAACCTCAGCAAAATATTTAATTCCAAGTTTTTTTGCAATAGCTGAAGCGGTTCTTTCATTGTCTCCCGTAATCATATATATGTCAAGACCAAGCCTCTTAAGTTTCTTGATTGCTGCTCCTGAACTTTTCTTTAATTCATCTGCAACAGCAATGTAACCTAACATCTTTTTTCCAGTTCCTATAATCATCACTGTCTTTCCATCTGATTCTAGCTTATTGATTTCTTTAGTATCAATTTTAGCACCATGCTTTTTGGCTAATTTAATGTTCCCAAAATAATATTTTTTTGCACCAATCTTTCCTTCGATACCATATCCAGGAACGGCTTTGAACCCTGAAACCTTATGAAGCCTCATTCCTTTAGCTTTCCTCACTATTGCATCTGCTAGAGGATGTTCACTTCCTTTTTCAAGACTCGCAGTAATCTTTAATACATCTCCGACAATATCAGTAACAACTGGCTCACCTTTTGTGAGAGTACCGGTCTTATCAAAAATAATGCTTTTAATCTTATGAGTTGTTTCAAGTGCACTTCCTCCTTTAATGAGAATTCCATTTTTGGCTCCCTTACCTGTTCCAACCATGATTGCGGTTGGTGTTGCAAGACCAAGTGCACATGGACACGCAATAACAAGAACTGAAACTGCAGTGATAAGTGCAAATGAAAAAACTTGTTCAAAAATAAAATACCATGAAACAAATGTGATAATGGCAAGCCCCAAAACTACTGGTACAAAGTAAGCTGCAACAATATCTGCGAACCTTTGTATCGGTGCTTTATTCCCTTGAGCATCTTCTACAAGTTTGATAATTTGTGCAAGAACTGTGTCACTTCCTATTTTTTGTGCTTTCATGTGAAAACTTCCATGTTTGTTAATTGTACCACCAATAATCTTATCTCCTTTTTTCTTTTCAACTGGAATGCTTTCTCCTGTGACCATCGACTCATCAACAGATGAATGTCCACTTACAAGAATTCCATCTACTGGGATTTTTCCTCCTGGTTTGACAATCACAACATCGCCAACGACAACTTCTTCTATCTTTATCTGCATTTCTTTGCCTTTTCTGATAACAATAGCTGTCTTTGGTCGAAGTCCAATAAGTTTTTTTATTGCTTCACTAGTTTTTCCTCTTGCTTTTGCTTCAAGAAGCCTTCCAAATACTACAATTGTAATTAATACCGCTGAAGCTTCAAAAAATTGATGCATGCCTCCGGAAAATACAAGATAAACTGAGTAGAAATATGCTGCACTTGTACCCATGACAATCAATGTATCCATATTTGCGGACTTTCCTTTTAGAGCTGAGAATGCACTCTTATACATACTCCATCCAATACCAAATTGTACAGGTGTTGCAAGTATCCACATAATTATGTTTTGGTAAGGGATTGGATTTTCCATAAAGAACATACCAAGAACGAAAACAGGAACTGCGAAAATCATGCTTATGAAAAATTTTGCTTTAAGTTCCTTTATGTCTTTCTTTGAAGTGTCTTTATTATTACCTGAATGTGGTTTTGCTCCAAAACCTTTTTTTTCAATCGTTTTAATTAAATCAGAGATTTTTGTGCTATCCTTATGTATTATTGTAGCTTTTGTAGTAGTAAGGTTAACGTTTGCTTCTTTTACGCCTTTTGTTTTGTTTAATGCTCTAGTGATTATTGCTGAGCAAGAGGCGCAATGCATGCCTGTTATGTCGAGTGTAGTTTTTTTCATTTTATCCCTCAACAAATTCACATTCTGTCAAACTTGCTATACGTTCAAGGCTTTGTTTCCCTGGATATAATTCACCACCAATCTCCCATGTTGGATAGCCGTCAACTCCTGCATCTAAACACTTTTGTTTTGATTCGTCACAGTCAACAAAATGAATGTTTTCAAAAGATTTTCCAAAATCTGCTTTCTGATCTTTACAGTGACTGCACCAATCTGTACCGTACATTGTTGCGCCACTCTCTGTAACACAGCTTGCAAAAGTATTGTATTTTCCTGAGCATGCTGTTAAAAAGATTAATGCAAATAACATAAATAATAATATTGTTTTTTTCATTTTATGCACCACATCCGCCGCCGCAACCGCCACCGCAGCTACCACCACATGATCCGCCATCACAAACTCCTGGTGTTTTTGGAATACTGTTGATCTGTTTTTCAATAGATTCTGTATCTGTTACGTCCTCCTGAACTATAAATGTTCCGGGAATCATGCCCATCCAACAACTCCAACTGACAACTCCTTCTTTAGTTGGTGTAAACTCGATTATCTGTTCGCCTTCTTTTATATCAAATTCTAGATTGTATTCTGGAACTTGGATTGCATTATTACATCCTGTAAGTTCTTTCCCATTTATTTTCCATTTGACTGGAACATCTTTTTTTAGCACAAAGGTATCTGGTTCCCAACCTGAACGTGTAACTTCCATACTGATTTCCTGAAAACCATCAACAACTGCAATATTTTTTGCTTGATTTTCTGTAGCGCTTCCTCCTTCACTTACACTGGTTATTAATGAACCCATATCATAACCACTTCCTGTAACAATGAGTCCATTATTAATCATAAAAAGGCCAAGAAGAATTACAATTGCACCAGATGCCTTGAGTAATTTATGAGTAAGCTTTGAAGAAACAAGACTTGCGAAGTATCCAAATCCAAGCATAACTGGAAGTGTACCTAATGCAAATACAAATAATAGTTTTGCCCCTTCAATTGGACTTCCAGTGCCTGCAGCCATGATATATATCGCTTGGAGAGGGCCGCACGCAATCATAAGCCCGTTAAGAAGTCCAATAATAAGTGGACTCGAGTTCTTATTTGTTATCTTGTTAATTTTTTTTGATAAATTTTTTGGAAGTTTTATTCTAATTTTTCTAAGTGCTGGAATTAAATTCAACATGTTAAGACCGAAAATAATTAAGAACAGTCCTGCAAGAATTCCTGCGACACCTCTCATTACTGGGGTGAATGCAACAATAGAGCCAAGCAGTCCAAAGATTGCACCAATGACTGTATAAGATACAAGTTTGCCTGCACCATACATAATATGAGATCTGTGTGAAGATCTTCCTTCTTTAGCATCTTTTGCTGTGTAAGATACAACAAGACCACCACACATTGCAATACAATGAAATCCTGTTAAAAGTCCTACTACAAACAAGAGTCCGTAACCCATATTTTGTGAAATTTTTGGGAGATTGATTGTTTCTACAAAATTAAATATGAAATATCCTACAATTAGAACACCTGCAATACCAAACATCCAACCAAGACTATTATTTGCTGTTTTTGCTGAAGGAGTTTCATCAAGAATGAAACATTTGTATCCTTTTTCTTCAATTGAATAAAGTATTTCATCAAGATTAGTTTTCTCATTATCAAATGAAACGTGACCTGATTGAGTGGTGTAGTCAAATTTAATGCTTGTTACACCTTCAATTTTTTTTGCTTGTCTTTGTATGATTTTTTCACAACTTGTACAGGTTGTACCTTCTGCAATAAACCCCTTTTTTTCAATCACTGTATTTCCACCCCATAACCTTCATCTGATATTAATGAATGTATTTTCTCTTCACTTATCTTGTTTTCATCAAAAGTAATTTTTGCTGTGCCTTTTTCCCATGATATTTCTGATTTGATCCCCTCATCCTCTAATACATCTTTTATGAGTGTTTCGCATGATGGACAATGCATACCTGTTATTCTTAGTGTAATGTTCATATAAATCACCTAAGCTATAGAATGAAGAGCCTTTATTAATACCATTCGGCATTATTTCAAAGGCCAATACCGTTTAAAACGCTTGAATTATTGTCCCTTATTGTTTAAAACCTAATATCCATGGTCACAAAGACCATCATTATCAGAATCAGTATATGCACCACATTTACCTGGTGCTTTACAGTCAGTTTCTTCCCATGGGCAATCTGCTTGTGTATTCTTTGGTGTATTTAGATTGTCTACATAATTCCTAACTAAATATGTTTCCCAACCTGGAATATAGTTCTTAATTTCCCTAAATGGGGTACCCAATGGAACAGAATTTGGTATCGATAAGTCTGATCTCATTTTTTCAACAGTTACACCAATTTCTTTAGATATGTCTTCAAATGTCATCCATCCTTTATTGTATTCAGAATTTAATTCTCCACTTGGGGCGGTTATGTCTGCTGAAGATGGGACACTTTGCCAAATGCCTACTGCTTTTGAAACAGCTATTACTGAAAAAAACAATACCACTAGTAAAAATATGTATGTCATTACTGAAATACTTTTTCCTAATATTCTGATATCTAAAGACTTTTTAGGACAAACACTAACACACTGATTACAATTTATACATTCAAGGTCTCTTACATAATCTACATTTGATACTTTCACTTTTGTTGGACAAACTTTGTCACATTTTTTGCAATCAATACAAGAACTTTTTCTATGAATTTTTGTAAAACCGAATCTTGCAAATATATTCATTGTTGCGCCTAGTGGGCAAATGTATCTACAAAAGAATCTTGGAATAAAAAATGATGCGAATAGCACAATAAGCGTTATTATGAATGGAACTACATGCCAAAAAAGATCTGCCTTTTCGATGCTCCATAATACGCCTTTGCCAAAATGAAAAAATGTTACAAACGGATCAAAATTTCTCCAAACGAGTGTTCCTGTAAAAGCAGTTCCAATAAGAATAGCTGTAAGAATAAAATATTTTATCATACGTGCTTCTTTATCTATCGATTTTGGAAGTTTTGGTTTTTTCTTTTTTACTCTACCAATCAATTCTTGTACTGTACCAAATGGACAAATATATCCACAGAATCCTCTTCGAAGAATTAATGTTGTGATTAATATTCCTACTGCAAGTATCAGGCTACTCATAAGAATTCTTGGAACGAAGCTTCCTGTAACAATAAATGTGTAAAGTGTTTCAAATCCTCCGAAAGGACAAAGTGCATCTACTGATGCTGCAACTTTACCACCAAACACATAATGTCTAATAGAAAATATTGTAAATAATATTAGAAATAATATTAGTATACTATACCTGATTTTGTCTTGCTTCTTCATAATAATATCCCCTGCATAATATTGATCATGTAACCTGTAATTATTATTGCAATGGTCACAATAAGATAAAATATTCCTATCAATTGAATCTTCATCGTTCTTCTTAGTATGATTGCTTCAGGAAGGCTTAGAGCTGCAACCGCCATCATAAAGGAAAGCGCTGTACCTAATGGTACACCTTTTTGGAATAAAACAATTGCTATAGGCACAATTGCTGCGCAGGAACCATACATAGGAACTCCAAGAATTGCTGCAAAAGGAACTGCGAATATTCCTCCCTTATTTATTAAATTACGAATAGTTTCTTCTGGAACCCAGTTATGTATGATTGCACCAATTCCTACTCCTACTAGAATCCATAACCATAATTTCTTTACTATTGATGTAGCTTCATCAATACCAAACTTGATACGTTCTTTGATTGATTTGTAATGATTTTCAACCATGTTTTTTGTTTCGACAATGTCTTTTACTAATTCCACTGATTACATATATTGCAGTAATTTTCCATCCGAAAAATCCGAGCATAAGTATTACTAGATACTCATTTACTAATGGTGATGTGATTAGAAATGACAGAGTTATGCCTAGTGGAACTCCAGCTTCTATAAAACCTAGAAAGACTGGTATAGAAGAACATGAACAAAATGGTGTAAGTGCACCAAAGAGTGATGCTGTCAAATTTCCAATTCCTGTTTTTTTTCCTGAAAGTAATTTTTTTATCTTTTTTTGTGAAATGTATGTTCTAAAAAATCCTATTATTGCAATCATGATGAATAATAATAGAATCATCTTTATTGAATCTACAATGAAAAATAAAACTGATTCATTGAGAGTAATATTAAAAAGTAAAAAAAACCATTTTACTATACTTTCTAACATTTTCCTTTTTTACAATCGCAGCTGCAGCCGCATGTTTTTTTTGATTTTTTCTCAAGCTTGACATCTAGTTTTTCAATCAATCTTTGAATAAATCCTTTCTTTTTTTTCATTTGCTTAAAACCTCAATGCGTCCTTAGGACATGCAACAATACATTTACCACATTTTATACAGTCTGGTTTGTGCAATATCTCACTTACTTTTAACTGCATTGGACATACCTTGTGACAAATGTTACATTTAGCACATTTATCCTTATTTACTTTTAGTATATATTTCTTTGCACCAAACCACTTCTGAACTGTTCCCATTGGGCAAAATGAACACCATGTCCGTGGACTTATAAGAATTCCAAAAAAAATGGATATTAATGAAGTGACAATACACATCGTGACAAACACCATACCAATTTTGTCTATTACGCCTTTTGTTGAGAATATTCTAAAAAACATCCCTCCCATCATGAGAATAAATATTGGGATTCTTACCCACATACTTGTAAATATTTTTGGGATGCTCTTATGTTTGCTAATTTTTCCGAGCCAATAATCATTAAATGATCCTCTTGGGCAAAGGTTGCCGCAAAACCACCTGCCACGAAATGGGCTGATAATTAATAGTGTAGAGAATACTATAATTAGAAAGTAGCCAAGTTTTGGATACCATATCCCTCCTATTGAAACTATTAATAGTATTATACCTAAATATGGTGTGATTTTTAACATGAATTTTGAATTTTAAAAATTGTTTATAAAGTTCTTCTAAGTGTGATAAAAAAAGTGTTTTTTTAGAACTTCTTTAAAAGAAATACTTGATTTGTTTTGCCAGACTCTTTTCTAGAAATGATTGCTTTCTTTTCAAGCTCTTTTAATATTAATGATAAGGCTGTTTTCGAAACACCTGTTTTGAATCTTAAAGTGGACTGTTTAATTCCTTCTTGATCTTTGATTGCTTTTAGAATGATTTGCTCTTTTTCATTAAATCCGCTAAGAAATGCATTAAATTCATCCTTCTTGGATGCTTCTTTTAGTGCGCTGGAAACTTTTACTTGATGTTGCGCAAGAAATTTCTCTGTTTTATCAATGAAGGCAATATAAGCTCCAAACACTATCATTGCAATTGAGATTGCGTATCCAATAATATATAATGAGAAATCACGATCATCATGTAGACATGTGCCATCAGTAAGATAACATGAACCTGTTTCTGAGACGACATTCTTTATGTACGTATCTTCTCGTGATTTTGCAAGAAAAACAAATGAAGCTATCAATATTCCCATTATTATGATGATGATTCCTATGTGTTTTTGGTTCATTGTTTGTTTATTGTTTTGGTTGTTTATATACTTTCTTCTTATTATTTATTAACTCTTATAGTAAGAACTCTTTTTATAACCCAGTTCTTGTCTTTTTTTATCATAAGCATAATGATTATCTAAAATTAATTCTATAAAATTACTTTTTTTTTATTCTATAAAATATTTCTCTTATATTTAACCATTTATTAAATCCAAAGAAATTTTCTTCTTTATCTTTATTTTTATCTTTTCCATCCAACCAATCTACTAATTTTTCGTGTTTAGCATTCATTTGAGAATATAT
>CAZYEG010000017.1:0-11485 GCA_964646365.1 uncultured Methanosarcinales archaeon | reverse complement strand
TCACTTGGCAGAGCAGATTATACTTATGCAACTGATAAAGAAGCGCTTGATGCAGTGAAAGTTCTTTCAGAGACTGAAGGAATAATTCCTGCTCTTGAAAGTGCACATGCAGTCGCTTATGGGTTGAAGCTTGGAAAGGAACTTGGTAAGGACGAAGTGATGATTATTAATATTTCAGGTCGTGGAGATAAGGACATGGCTACTATTGTTGATGAGTTGAAACTTGAATGAGTGCAAAGATCGAGAAAGCGCGAATAAAGGATATCCCAAGGTTGCTTGAACTTTGGCAGGAACTTATGGATTTTCATAAAGAAATTGAACAGACTCATTTTGAGCTTAAGAGAAATGCAAAATCAATAATGAAGAAGTGGTTTTTAAAAAATATATTGAAGAAAAATTCAATATTGTTGAAAGCAACAATTGGTAAGAAAGTTGTTGGTTATGTTTTAGCGTTTGTTGACAAATTCCCTCCAGTGTATAAGAAAGATAAGTATGTTTATGTTTCGGATGGGTATGTAATGGAGGAGTATAGGTCTCGAGGTATAATGAAAGAAATGATGTTTGAAGTAACTGAGTTTTATAGGAGTAGAGGAATGGGAGAACTTTGGCTTAGATGTTTTTCAAAAAACAAATTAGCAGTTCATGCATGGGAAGGAATTGGTTTTGAAGAAGAGAATAAATTTATGGTGATGGATATATGAATTATGCTGAAAAGTTTAAAGAATTGAATGGTAAGAAGGCGTTGATCCCGTTTACAGTCTTGGGTGACCCTGATGTTTCAACGTCTGTAGCTGTGATTAAGGCCATGGTTGATGGTGGAGCGGATATACTTGAGTTAGGTTTTCCTTTTTCTGATCCGATTGCTGATGGGCCAACAATTCAAAGTGCTGATATTAGGTCGCTGGATTCTGGGTTTAATTCTGATAAAGGATTTGAGATTCTTGAGAAAGTTAGAGGGTTTTCTGATGTCCCGATTGGTGTGTTAGTGTATTATAATATTGTTTTACAGTATGGTGTTGAAAAGTTTTATTCAAAATGTAAAGAGATTGGTGTCAATGGCGTGCTTATTGCAGATATGCCTGTTGAAGAAAGCGATGAGATTGTTAAGACTGCTTCTTCTAATGATTTGGAAACAATATTTATTGTCAGTCCTTTGACAACAGATGAGAGAGTTAAGAAGATTAGCGCTAAAACTACAGGTTTTATTTATGTTATTGCTCGTCTAGGAGTTACTGGAGCTAGAGATGATATGGAATCAGGTACGTTAGAGTTGTTAAAAAGGATAAGGCCACTTACTGATGTTCCGCTTTGTGTTGGTTTTGGGATATCTAAGAAAGAACATGTGCAGGCGGTTTATGATGCAGGTGCAGATGGAGCAATAGTTGGTTCTGCGATTGTGAAAGTTATTGAGAAGAATCTTAGTGATAAAAAAAGAATGGTTACCGAAATTAATAAATACGTTAAAAGTTTAAAGGTTTAAAATGGGAAAATTCAAAGTAACACCATGGGAAGTAACAGGCGAAGTAGATTATGATAGATTGATTAAGGAGTTTGGGACAAAACCTTTAACTCCGAAGTTAGTTGGTGAGATTGAGAAGAAGGCTGGCTATAGTCATCATTTTTTGCGTAGGAAAATATTTTTTTCTCATAGAGAACTTGATGTTGTGTTAAAAGAGTTTGATCAAGGTAAGAAGTTTGCTCTATATACCGGTCGTGGTCCGTCAGGTGGAACACATCTTGGCCATATAATACCATGGATGTTTACAAAATATTTGCAAGATGCTTTTGGAGTAGAATTATATTTTCAAATTACTGATGATGAGAAGTTTCTTTGTAAAAAAGATTTGTCTTTGAAAGAAACTAATAAAATGGCTTATGAGAATGCTCTTGATGTTATTGCAATGGGCTTTGATCCTAAAAAAACTCATATTATAGTTGACACAGATCATATTGATAAGTTGTATCCTATTGCACTTGAGGTTAATAAGAGAGTGACTGCTTCAGTTGCTAGAAGTGTTTTTGGTTTTGGTAATGATACAAATGTTGGAATGTATTTTTGGCCAGGGATGCAAGCGGCTCCGTGTTTTTTGCCTTCAGTTTTGAAAGGTAAGAATGTTCGGACATTAATTCCCGCAGCTATAGACCAAGATAATTATTGGAGAATTGTTAGAGATGTTGCACCAAAGCTTGGTTATTTGAAAACTGCTGCAGTTCACTGTGTATTTTTACCAGCGCTAACTGGTCCATCTGGAAAGATGAGTACTTCTACTGGAGCTGATAGTACTATATTTACAACTGATGATGCAAAGACTGTTAAGAAGAAGATTAACAAATATGCATTTTCTGGTGGACAGGTAACTGTTGAAGAGCATAGGAAAAAAGGTGGCAATCCTGATGTTGATGCTTCGTATCAATGGTTGACATTCTTTGAAGAAGATGATGCTAAGTTGAAACAGATTTATGATGATTACAAGAGTGGTAAATTGTTATCAGGTGAGTTGAAAGCAATTCTTATTGAGAAGGTTAATTCGTTTTTGGCTTCGCATCAACAAAAAAGAGAAGAAGCTAAGTCGAAGATTGATGAGTTCTTATTGAAATGATTTGTAGATGTTTTTTCTATGACCTATTTTGATAATTTCAATTCTAGATTGTGTTATTTCAGCAATTATTCTATAATCTCCAACTCTTAATTTGTAATAATTTAATGATTCTAATTTTATAAAGAAATAGTAAGGATTTTTTTTTGTAGATTTAATTTTCTTATGAATTCTTACTGCAATAATTTTTGGTAATTTTTTTAGAAAGTTTTTTGCTTCTTTTTCATATATTAAATCATACATCATTTCTCTCCGTGGAAAAACGGATTAAATGCCTAATATTTTATCTACTTCTTCTTCAGTATAATACTCTCCTTTTTTGATTCTTTTACGTGCTTTTTCTATGTCCTTTAATGTTTCTTGACTTAATTCAGGTTGTTTTTTGCATGTTTTTGCTATATAAACTACTTTTTTTATTACTTCGTCATAACTTTCATTTTTATATTCTCTGAAATAATCAAGTTCGCTTTTTGTTTTAGGGTGTATTTTTATTGTTGTTGCACTCATTGTATACTTTGGTATACTAACGTATACTTAAATTTTTTGTTTTTCCACATGTTTTTTTGAATAATAATAATTTATATGTTTCACGCAGACTTGTCCAGCGGGGAGTGTGATATCGTCGGAAAACTTCCGGAATTTATTTGAAATATCGAAAGATTTTTATTTATAGTTCAGTTTTTTTGTAGTATGAATATAATAGTTCTTGGTGCGGGAGCGATAGGAAGTTTTTATGGTTCGATTTTATCTAAGAATAATGATGTTACTTTAGTTGGTAGAAAGGAACATGTTGATGTGATTAATTCTAAAGGTTTGCAAGTGACTGGACTTGTTGAAGAGAATTTTAAAGTGAAGGCTGTTACAGAAGTTGATTCGATTGATGAAGGAACAGTTGTTTTGTTGTGCACTAAAGTTTTTGATTCTGTTAGTGCAATTGTTTCGATAAAGGATAAGTTGAGAGACGATACTATTATTATTTGTGTGCAAAATGGTGTTGGAGTTGAAGATATTGTTAGAGGACTTGTGGGTAATACTGTTGTAAGAGCAATTGTTAATCAGGCAGTAAGTTTTGAAGGCCCGGGATTGATCCGGACCCCGTTCATGGGATATTTTAGAATCTCGGAAAGTAGTGTTAGTTCTAAATTGGTTGATGATTTATCTTCGTTTGGACTTGATGCAACAGTTACAGATGATATTAATAGAGAAGTTTGGGAAAAGATGCTTGTTAATTGTATATTAAATCCGTTGACTGCAATTTTAGATGTACCAAATAATGGTATAATGGATATGCAGAACGTTTTGAAGATGGTTCTTGATGAAGTTAAAGAAGTGTTAGATGCGGAAGGTGTAATGTTTTCTGATAAAATGTATGATGAGGCAAGGACAAAGTATTTTAGTTCAAATATTTCTTCGATGTTACAGGATATAAGAAAAGGTCGTAAGACTGAGATTGATTGGATTAATGGCGCAGTTGTAAAACTTGGTAAGAAGCATGGTATTGATGTCAAGGTTAATGAGATGCTTGTTTCAATGGTAAAGAAAAAAGAAAAATCTATTTTGTTATCTGATAACTCTTGACTTTTTCTAAAAGTTCTTTTGCTTTAGGATCTTTTTCGAAATGTTCTCTAACAGGAGCGATTAGTTCGTTTATCTTTTGTGCTACACCAGTTTTTAGATCCATTGGGTGAAGTTCTTTTTTATCGAAAGCTGATTCAAGTTCTTCGTAAGAATTGAACTCTAAGTTCCCGCCCCATTTTTCAGGACGCTCTATAACAAGTTGATTGAATTTTTCAAATATCATGTATTTACAGTATTCAAGAATAGGATTTTCATTAATATCTCCTTCTGGACAGTATGCTTTTTTGATCTTTCTTTTAATATCATCTTCTGTATCTGTCATGAAGATTGCAGTATCAGGTTTTGATTTGGACATTTTTAATGCAATACCACGGTCTGCTCCTTTTACATCTGAGTTAGGTGGTTGGCCAAGTCCCATAAGCATATGATGTGAAATTACAATTGGTTTTGCGTAATTTAATTTTGGTGCAACTTCTCTTGCAAGCATGTTTACTTTTCTTTGGTCCATGCCTAGTTGTGTAATATCACATCCAAGTTCGAATACATCTGCGCATTGCATGCAAGGGTAAAGTATTTGTGATGCCTGAAGAGAATCGTTTTCACTTCTGCCCATAATTTGAGAGCAACGAGTGATTCTTTTTACTGTGTTAGATCTAGCGATCTTCATCACTGTTTTCCAATATGAATCTTTTGCTAAAAGGTCTGTTGATCTGATGAATTCAACGTTATCTAAGTCCATGCCGCAGACTTTCCATACTTCAATAAGGTAGTCTCCACATGTTTGTATTTTTTCTAAGTCTCCGCCAAGCTTATTGTTTGCCCATGCGTGCCAATCTGCTGCAAGCATCTTGAATTTGATTCCTGTACTAGTTAATTTGTTTACGTTAATTGCTCTAAGGATACCTTGTGCAATATGGATCTGTCCTGATGGTTCAAAGCCATCATAAGCTACTGGATTAGGATTCTTTTTGAATAGTTCTGTTAGTTCGTCTTCTGAGATAATCTCTTCTCCAACTTCACGGATTAATGATATTTTTTCGTCTATGTTCATCTTAAAGAGTGATGGTTGGGAATAGTATAAAAGTTTAATTATTTACTATATAGAAAAGATTAGTTTATTTTTTTTACTTATCTTTTCTAATAGAAGAAATTTATTTATTTATTTTCTATATAGAAAATAAATAGAGTAAAAAAAAAGGGAAAGGGCCCCTACAACAAATAACAGGAGTTATTCATTGTAGGGACCGCGAGTCTAGCCGATGTGATACTCGGATGGGAGTTCCACATCGGTTTCTTTGATGGGTTTCTTATCATCAGCCATGTTACATCACCTCCTTTCTAGTGGTTGTGGGTTAGTTCGCGCATGTTCTGAGAATGTTGCGTATGACATCAATGTCGCAGGGTGAATTTCTTTCATCCAGCCAAAAGATGGTCGTTGAGATGGGTACAGGACAGCCATATGCATGCGCTTGCGAATTTATCGCATTGACATAGCTGAAGATATTCTCACTTACCACTTTTTTGTAGAGTTCAACAGCTTCATGGTCAGACGATATTTCTAACATACTGTCGAGCCATGTCTGTTCGTTTCTGATTAATCGATCTACCATGAGCTGCATTATTTTTTCTGCAACTGGGCAGCTCGATGTTATGACAACGAGAATTTTGATATTCATTGTCTTTCCCTCTCTTTTTTGTTAGCTACTAGTTTGCTTGTCAGAAATCTTGCGGCTGTTTTTTCTTTGGTACAGCGGCTAACCAATTCGGCCAAGGAGCCCAGAACAGAGTGAATCGTATTCCGGGCTCCTTTTGTAGATTACGAGCTCATGTAGGCCAGGTCACGTACCTTCTTCATCTCAAAGGCCTCATCGATCGTCAGTCCGATGAATTCACTTCCGTCCGCTTTGAACCTGATCTCGTCCGGCATGTAGTCGAACAGGCGCTGTTCTTCTCCATCCACAGTCACGAAGACCTCAGGTAGGGGATCTGTGATTCCTCCACCCAATCCTTCGATGCGCGCTGCCGTGATTTTGCCTGGCTTTGCCAAAGCGATTCCCTCCATGACAGCTGTCTCGAAGACAGATTGTTTCACCGGCCTGAAAAGAATCCTGCTGTTGCCGAATCCAGAATCTTCTCTCAATTCCGCTTCCTCCATTTCCCATACCATGGGTGATGCCGTCACTCCAATGATAATGACGTTATCATATCCGGGGATGGTGTGAAGCCTTATCAGGAACTCCTTTGCGTTGATGCCAGAGTTTGAATGCTCCAGGATGATGAGATCGAACTTGGCATTTCGGGCCATAGCAATGCCTCCATCAATACTTTGTTTGGCAACAGTGTTATGGATATCCATCATATGAAGTCCATTTTCCAGGTGTCGCCAGTCAATGTCCGCAGCTACTACCAGTGCAGTGATTTCAGTGATTTCTTTCATGTCTCTTTTCTCCTTTTGTTTACTACTCTTGTTACAATGAAATCCTTGCGGCTGTTTTTTGTTTGGTACAGCGGCTAACCAATTCGGCTGAGGAGCCCAGAACAGAGCGAATCGTATTCCGGGCTCCTTGCCAATCCTCCTTACAAGTGCGAGTGAGGGAGTCCTTTGGGGATATCTGGGTAGCAGGGCTCTGTGCATCCCAGAACCTTGTCACTCAGCATCTGCAGGGAACTGAAGATGGTGATGATACCACCTATCAGTCCAGCGAACACGAGTGTCGGAATCAAGGTGTAACCGCCGCACAAGAACCCGAGCAGTCCGAATGTTGCGATTAACTCTTTCATCTTCCAGAGTGTTTGTAACACAATCATTGTTTCACCTCCTTTCTAGTGGTTAGTGGTTATTTAATCTGTTCTTTGCAGATCTGTGCAAGCTGCTCAGCCTGAACTTGAACTGCTGCCATTGGTTTACCGCGAGTTTTCATCGTGGTAAACTTCATGAAGAACTCTTCTGCTTCTTCGAAGCGACGGAGCTTGAGACAGCACTGTCCGGACATGAATGTGGGGTAGTATTCCTCAATGAAATGTGCCCCATGTGTACGGGCTTTCCATTGGTCTGGAAAACCATTTTCTAAGGCAAATTCGAAGCAGATGATGGCGTCCTCATATCTGCCTTCACTGTACAGTTTGACACCGAACTTGTGGTAGTGATCCCACTGGTGCCCTTTGAGTTCTTTCTCTCCTTCGACTCCAGTGAGTTCGAATACCGATGTGCATCCGGTTGCCATAATGGTGATTACCAAGATGGCTATGTTGATGATATTTTTCCCTGTCTTCATCTTCCCTACTCCTTCCTGACGCTGATCAGCTCCTTGGTGCTGACTTCGCTGTCTGTGTTTTTCTTCTCAGGAGGCTCAATGTAAGCCTTCCATTTGCCTTCGTGTACAAGGACTCCTTCGAAAACCACACCTTCGCCTTTCGTGAATACGATACGGTTTTGATCAACGTAGAGGTACTGGCCGTCGTAAAGGTCTTGGTTGTACACTCCACCTCCCTTGTGGGAATGGATGCAGACCTTGCCGTCGTAGGCCCCTATGAAAAGGCCGATATTCTTTGTCATCAGCCATCCTACATCGACTTTCTTGTGTACGAGCAAACCGATATCGATGCTTAGAAACGCTTCCGGGAATTTCTTCTCCGGGATGGAAGTCATGGACGAAAGCGCCTGTCCGACTTCTCGCGTATGTTCCTCCAGCACACTTACGTCGGGCCCTTCCGAAAGATGGCGCCGAATGGCATCATAATCGGTTTTGGGGCGCTCGTTTCGTGCGAGAATCACGAGAACCATAATCAGTACTGCAAGGGGTACGAGTGCCCACCATCGTGATGTGTTTCGATCTTGTGACATGCCTTATTCTCTTTCTCTTATTTTTTTAAAGGCAGAGCCAACGGCAACCAGTATCAGGTTAGTCCATTCAACCAGTCACCGAAGGCAAGTGCTGTTGTTAGTTGGTGTCTGAGGCCATCCCATCGTCTTCTTCGGGTGTCGTGATGGGATCACCATCTTCGATTGCCCTGATCATTGTTTTAATCCGGTGGGCATTGACATGACTAAAACAATTCGATTCAAGGTGCCGAAGGAAGATCTCTGTTTCTCCAACCTTGTTCGGGGTTTTGAAATATGGATGAATACACTTTCCTGCAACGGCGAGAGCTTCCATCCCAGTTTGGAGTGATTTTTCCAAGTGATCTTCTTCTGACTTTGCAGCGACCATGGCGTCTGTCATCATGCGTGTGAGCAGGTCTCCCATCACATTTGTTAGAGTTTTGGACACGAATTCACATCTCTCATGATTTCTGCTTAGAAGGAATTGTGTAAACTCATTCGAACTATCTGGGATTGTTTGGAGCTCTTCCAATATACGATCCTTATTTTGGGTATCGTCGGAGAGTTCCTCTTTTTCCATATGCCCGCTATGAGAAGCTGTCATATACAAGGTAGCGACTTTCCTTGTTACTTCGTCAGGTAAAGGTTGCCGGATTTCATCCGCCGGTTTGTGTTGCAGGATTCCCATGATTGCGGGAATAATCTGGGTTCTAATCACCATAAGGCGATCTTGAATTGCTGACATTTCTTTCTGTGTGCAAACGGCGTCTATAATGATATTGATATCTATTCTTTTCATTTTCTTTCCTTCGTATTGTTCGTTAACTAATTGAGACACATCTAGCTTAGCTATTGTTCCTATATTGCCTTCCTTTCGAGTATAATTGAAAGTGTTGTTGTTGATAGAGAAGAGGTGTCAGTCTAGTCGCTCAGAATGTTATATGCGTATAGTCAGTTAACGCGTATAGCGTAAGGTTGACTAGCATGTTAGTACAAACCAGGCTCAAGCACTGACACCTCAAATTCAAATTATTAACCGAAGGCCCTGTCTGGGTTTTACAGCTCAGGGCCTTGGCGTGGCAGTCTATGTCAAGCGACTCTTAAACCACATGTAAATTGTGGCGAAGAGCCCGATGATTATGACTACACCAAGGACTGTCCCAACACGGGAGAGAACCTTGGATTTCTTCTTGGGCTTGGAGCGGCGCGGAACTCCGTGGTACTGGGGAGTCTGGCTCTTTCTGCGCCATTTTTTCCTTTGCCGCTTGGCTCCGCCCTTGTTGCCTGTCTTTCTTGCTCTCTTGCTCATGTTTTACTCCCGGTTTGCGAGTAGGTTGTCATCGATACCGACCGTGCGTCCGCATTCCTGCGTAAGATGGTCGATGGCTTCTACGAGTGCGTCTTGCTTCTGCGAAGCAGCCAGTTTCTTAAGACTGGCCAGTTCGACAGTCACACGCGCAATCTCTTTGACGAGCTGGGCGTGTTCCATTTCTTCCATGAACTCATGAGCTCGCTCTGCCTGCCCCTTGAAGATGGGTTCATTCCCCATCGTCATGTTGTAGATTGTGAAGCAGGTTCGTGCGGCGCTTGCCCAGATTGCGGCTCTTGAAAATTCCCCGCGCTTATTGAAGTGTTCAGCTACCTTCATGTGAAGGTTGCCGATGACTGCGGTGTTCTCCGCGGTCTCTTGCTTCATGAGGCATTCGCTAATCAGTATGACGTTGCCGATGTCTTTCGTCGTCATCTCATCACGCGAGATAAGTGTGCGGCCGCCGGTCAGTGCCACATCGTTCAGCCTGAAGTCCATGTCGGCCTTCGTTGTAATCGATGTGATGGTGCAGTTCGACCATAGATACAATTCCTGGAAGGGTTTCACGGCACCGATGAAGTCGCCCTGTTCGATCTTTGCGATCGTGGCGATCCTTGCTTCTGTCCTCTTTTGGATCCGGATGCTTTCGTACTCGTCCACCTCAGTTGAAGTAGGGTTTCCGAAGCGAGCGGTTGCGCATCCGGGGCCGATCAGAAGGATGGCGAACATTGCTGTTGCCACGGTCGTGATGGATCGTCTCCAATCGAAGCTTTCGGTTCGCTGGGGCCGCCTGGATCGTGTATTCCGCCTTTTGTGGCCTAGGTTCCTTTTTCCATCCCACTCGGTTACTTCGGCGCAGACGGCGGTCAAGTTCTGTGATTTATTTCTCTTCTTCATCATCGTTCTCCAGCCCTATAATTTTGAACATGTTGGTTCGGGCGAACTCCAAACATGCTTTGCTGTAGTGAGTTTAAGTCTCTGGTTGTACAGCGAAAAAACCAGAAACTATACGTGAATCATAAACGTCCTTTCTCTTGAGTCGCTTAAGATGTTAGAAAAGGGTAAAAATGGACGGTTATATTTAGGCTAAGCCATGGAAATAACCGCAAAGAACCGGGGTGGATGGGAGCTACTCCTTGTTCTTTTCAGTTTCGAAGAGGAGGTTGTATGCCTTTATCCAGACACCTTCAGCATTCTTGAAGTGGAAGTTTTCCGGATAGAAGAGTTCCTGGAAGCCCTCATAGATTGAGCTTTGGTCGATGAACTCGCCGAGCAGGGTAGCGTGTTTGCTCATCAATTTCTTGGCAGGTACGCCTGTGCATTCCCCACAGATGATCTTGCCATCCGGTGTGTAGAAGTCGTTTCCGTTTACGGCGATTCCGTTCACAGAAGGAACGGGGTGCAGTGTAACGACAACCGCCACCTTGAACTTCACCCAATCCAGACCATCCATCTTGTAGAACTTATTGGTGGCAATCCCAGTTTCACTGATATTGCACACCTCTGGAACCCTATCACTTCCTTCGAACCAGTATATCAGGCATACGGAGTTTTCGTCCTTGGCCAAAATACACCCTTCAGTCGGTCTTTCCGGGTTGCCATAGTCTACTGTGTGCGTGATGCCGTTATCCGTTTGGATAACACCTGCCGTTCGATCCTGAACGTCGGTGAGAACCATGTTGGGACTTGACATGATTTTCTCAGCAAGAGTCAAGGGGGTGAACTCGACTTCTTTGAACTGTGACTTCTCGGGAAATCCGGTTCCGTTGCAACCTTCCCAGCTCCAGTATTCGCCAATGGCGATGTTGACGGTTGCGATGATTGCGACTACTACTGTAATGATGCGCTTCATTGTATTACTCCTGTATTGAAGCGTTTTTCTCCTGCTTTTTTTTAGCTTCCCAGGTGGCAGAACGTTAACCTGGTCTAGATGTCTTTGCCCTATTTTTTGTGAGGTGTAGGACGAACCCGGACTTGCATATGTACTCCTGGTTAAGTTAGAGGATGAAAGTTAGACTGTCAGAGATTGGGCGGTTATATTTAGGCTAAGCCATGGAAATAACCGCAAAGAACCGAGTGGTGGGTGCTAGAGTCTGATGTCCCAAACGAAATTTGTTGAGACGCGGATCCAGCGGTTGGAAGGAATATGGTAAACCACGATGCCTTTGAACGTGTGTT
>CAZYEG010000016.1:0-11710 GCA_964646365.1 uncultured Methanosarcinales archaeon | reverse complement strand
TTGGCCTTGCCCTAACTGGTGCTCGTTGTACATTCTGTTGTACAACAGGAGGAATAGGTGTTGCTACTGGTTTTTGTTTTTTCTTTTTGTCTTCTATATAATAATAAGACCCACCGCCTCCGAGTAAAAGTAATAATAACAATAATAATAACAATAACCACCATGGAAATCCTGAACTTTCTTCAACATATTGTGTTGTCGTGGTAGTTTCCTGCAAAGCACACTTAAAACTTTTACAGTATCCTGTCTGACAGTCTGCACCAGTTCTGCATGCTTTACCTAAATCACACTTATCACAATTTGTTCCACCACAATCTGTATCAACTTCTCCTTGGTTCTGAAGTTCATCTTCACACGTTGCTGGAATACATTTATTATCATCACATGACCCACTCATGCAATCTGAATGTTTTATACAACTTCTATTCAATTCACACTTTCCACAAATATTTCCACCGCAATCTGTATCTGTTTCATCTTGATTCAAATAATTATCATTACAACCTTGTGGTCTACATGTTCCATCAGAACAGAAACTTGATTGACAGTCTCCATTATCTACACAGAATTTACCATTACCACATTTTGGACATAATCCTCCACAGTCAATATCTGTTTCACTATCTTCTTGCACTCCATTTTCACAAAGGCCTACAACTTCGACTTCAACCCTTTCGTCTTTAATTACTCTATTTCTGGCATTATCTCTTGCTTCCCAACAAATAATTTGTGATTGTTCAAATCTTATTGGTCCTTCATAATCAATGCTTCTGTTACACTCATCTACATTATCTGCAAGCCCATAAAGTATTGAAGTGCTATCACAACCAGAACTCTCATTATTTACCGTAGGATCAACACATTCAATTCTTACAAGCGAATATCCTCTTTCGTTTGTAACATTCAACCATGATAGTGGAGGTATCTGTTCTTTTGGTGCAAGCGAAGTATCAATAACCACACCATCACTTGACATCACATCACTCTCTAAACCTACCTTATCAACCGCTTTTACATTCATACAATATTTGTGGTCATTCTCAAGCGTCATATTTTCTAAAAATTCTCCCTTGGAGAATCTGTCTTGTGTACTGCCCGCTCGTGTCCAGTTCATTATCCACTGGCCATTACATCCTGAATCCCATTCTCTTATAGAAACAAGATAATGACTAATTCCTGAACCAACACCTTCTGGCATATCAATTGCCGTCCACGATCCTTTCATTGAACCAGTTGTATAAATTTTTCCTGGATGGTCTGACAATTCTGTTTCATTAACATAAGTCATTTGAGGTTTGCTTACATCAAATATAAAACTAAATGTTCCTGGAACTCTTTGATCATCATGAAAACACATTAATTCATATTCATATATCCCTTCTCTTGTAAAACCAACAATGCTTTTCACATGTCTTTTAGAATAATTCGCATCTATTGGGGTTAAATTTTCTAAACCTATACCATATTGACAAAGTGTATGCTTATTTGTAGTGACAACAACATCTACTTTCTGCTCATTTGTAGCATAATTTTTAGAAGGAGACTCAACTTTTAAAGTCAATGGCGCCTGCAGCCATGTTCTAAACGTAGTATTCTTCGTTTCACTCACAAGACCTGCAAGATTCTCACATGCAGCAGCAATAAAATATTCATTATTATCTTGAAGGTTTACGCCGTCAATATTATTAATTAGTACACTACTTAGTGTATTATACGTGGAAGAGTCAGAGACATTATTATCTGAAAATGTGTATCTCATCTGACTGTAAGGGATGTGATTAAAATCATATTTACAAATTGAATTTTCATTTGTCTGAACATATACTTCTGCTTTTAGAACAGAATCAATTACTTCAACAATCGGTTCTGGATCTGCATCCAACTTGTTTATTACTGGGCCTGTTGTATCATGACTCATATCAAATGTCTGTAAATAAGAATTGCCATAATAATCTTTACATCTCACATACAGCACATTGCCTGCAGTCACATTATTAATTGTTTGGTGTGTAGAATTTCTTGGCTCGTCAAGATGTTCGAACCCTCCTTCCATATATGTCCACGGAATATCATAATTATAATTAAATCTACATATTGATTCATTTGTAACATTACCTGCCCTATTAGTTTCAATTGTGACTTTAAACTCAGAAACATTCCCAACTCCATGTCTTGGATTAACCATATTTATCTCAAGCTCTGGAACGTTCACCAAAAACTCTCTGTTTTGTGTTGCAACATTGCCTAAGGTGTCTCTAGCTGATACAGAAAACAAATATTTACCATTTTTCAAATAATTATCTGGATTGCCTTCGTTATTTTTAGTGCCTGGCCTAAAATGAAATGTATGTTTATTTTGATCAGGATCATAATGCCCTTCTTCCGCTAAAGTCACTGGGTGTTCATTACCTGATTCATTTCTCAAGCTATAATTATCCATTAGTGTTACTCTGCCTTGATCAAGAAATATTGCCCAAATATCTGGGTTTGGTTCGTCAACAACATCAAGAGCTAACGCTGACACAGACAATAACACAAACAATAAAACTAAGTATCCACCTCTTTTTTTTGCCATACTACTCATGATCAGCCTCCCGTAACCATCCTTCTTAAATGTCTTGTTGGACTAACCATCTGATTCCTGATAAGCCATTCAATATAATCACTTGCCTCAGCTTCGCTACACTCAAGACCAATACATATAATTGATTCTGGCGCCTGAGTATCAAGCTCTGTATAATATGTAAAGGTTTCTCCCAAGTACCCATTAGTTGTATTAACTGTAATATAGTATTTATTCCACCCTTCAACAAACTCTACATCAAACCAATCTTCTGACATATTTGTTAAAAAGTTTTTATTAAAGTTCAATGTTATATGTGAGTCCTTAACTTCATCATTATCAAACTTCGGATCAAACTTAACAAGGAATGTATGGTTTGTCTGTCCTGTTTTTTGCCAATTAAGATGGAATGGTTCTTGTGTAATATTTAGTAGTTCAATCAATGTTGCGTTCTCGTCAATACTAAATGAGGTATATGAAATTTCACCAACCGTTCCATTAATGTCTTTCGCTTCAACAATCACGTAATATACACCATCTGGAAGCTCTTCTGAAATATTATATCTCAACAAGCCAGACCTTTCCGCAACTTCAACAGGCTCCATACGTTTAACAATCTTTGTAAGATTTCCATTTGTTGCAATCTCATTCACTTGAACCATGGACAATGCTTTTGTATCAATCCTGACATTATCTATTGTACCGTTAAGCGTTTTATTGTCTCCGCTTCCAACAACAAGACTTGCAACCTGGCCAGTCATGTTGCTAGCTACAAAAGATACATTATCAAATAAGCTTCCTGCAAGATATGTCTTTACTCCTATTCCTCCTTCAGAAACTATTGCAAGGGAGTAAGAGGTTGGCAATAAAGATCTGTGTATAAGTGTTGATTCATTACTGCTTACATAAAGCGAACTATCATTAGTATAAACATCTATACCACCAAATGAAATAATTGGATTATAGACTGAAACATTTCTAATTCTAAATTGCATAGTTAGTGTAAAGTCTGAAACTAAATCCAAATTTGCACCTGCAAAATCAAGTGTGATATTGCCATCCACACCATCAAATGAATACAAACCTGGCAATGTCCATGTTGCATCATTAACCATTCCAACATTTCCTAACTCATCTGTTTGCGTAACCGAATCGGAATCGAAATCAAACAACATCAATAAGTCATCCTTGTCTTCCTCGATATATTCAACTTCCGTATAAGACTGTTCTCTATTTATTGACATTTCAGATCCTGTCTCATTTAACAATCTAATACTACTATTAATAAGACTAATTGGATTATATGACCTTTCTAAATAAGCAAGTATCTTTCCATCAAAAGCACTCATGTTCCTAAATATTCCTCTATCAGGAATCACTCTTTTTATCATTGGGCCGCTGTTATTGAAATAGACAGTTACTTCAGCAGAGTTTGTATTATCTGCTTTATCAATAACTTCAACTCTTACTTTATTGCTTCCATTAATAAGATAAATTGTAACATCAACCTGTCCAGAGTGATAATCATATCCAACTTCACCTTCATGAAGATTATGTTGCAAAATCTCATTAACATAAACCTTAACTTCTTTAGACCAGTTTTCAGTATTAAATGAAATTGGAACCTCTGATGTATTGTACATTTTGCCATCATGTTCTGTTATATTAATTTCTGGAGATGTAACATCCACCTTAAATGATTTTTCAAAAGACCTGGCAAAGAATTTACCTGTTGGGTCAGTACACTCTATTTCAAATCCATATTCTTTGTATCCTTTATATTGCTGCAAGTTTCCATACCCATCTGTCAAATCTGTTACAGTATACTCATGATGATAATATCTTGTGCCATTTGAAATATTAAATGCCTCTGGTGGATTCAACCAGTCCAGCGCCTTATCCCACATTGCCCCAGTAGTTGTATCTTCGTCAATACTACATTTAGCAAACTCATGTGTCCAAAATGATACTGTAAATTCTCTTTGATTAACATACATTCCATTCTCTTCTGGAGTTATATTAAATATATTTACAGACCTTCCTATGTCTACTGTAATTCTAATTGGTTCAAATGTTCTAACTTGATTACCTGCAAGATCCACACATCTAATATTGTATTGTTTTTGTGGTTTGGTCGCATTTGCACCTGTGCCATTTTCAATATAAAGTGTCGGTGTTCTTGAAACATATTTATATCGCCAAAGCTCGCCATCCCCAACAAAATCAAAAGCCATATCCTCAAACTGTTCTTTATAATCCTCATCATATCTACAGAACACTTCTTCATCAGACTCAACAAACAATCTTGTTGCTGCATGTGTTCCATTTCCTCTAACAATTTTCCATCTGTTAGCTCCTTCTTCATACATAAATCCACTTTCAGAAACAAGACTGGTAATTGTTGGACTCTGTGAATCGATTTCTACTTCAAGTTGATAGTGGATTATTTGCCCTGTTGTTTTATTACATGTGACAGTAAGGTCTGTAACAGCGTTTTCCAACAAGTCACTTTCAACTTCAAATGTATAATTATCAAACACTCCTTGAGCTTGCATCTTATCAAGACTTTGTGTGTGTGTTCTTCCTTGAGCATCTGTATATTTAACAATTGCACAAGTGTCAATTATTGTACTATTTACACTAAATGTAATATTTGGTTTAGTTTCTCTTGTAATATCAAATTCTGGGTATATCAATTCTACTGCGGATGCAACCTGTGGTTTTTGCATGTTTTCAGGAGGATAAGATAGATTATAAACAAAACTCACATTATTATCAGCAGAATTATATTCATAATAATTAAACGGATTACAAATGACATTATAAACAAATTCTGTACCTTCTGTATAAGTTGATAAATCAAGAACATAATTAAAGCTAACATCGCTACCTACCATATCTGTATAAGTCATTTGCTCATTTGGTTTTACTCTTCTAATTTTACAATCCTCTGAAGCAATACTTGTAACAACATCAAGATCCAATTGTGCAGAATTTACTATTGTATCATCAAGTGAAGATTCTATTGTATAACGATATGGCAATGCCACTCCTAAAGTAACTTTTCCTTCGGCAACATTTCCTGCCTGGTCTTTACATTTCAAAAGATAATCAAACTCGTCAAGTAAATATGGATATAAAACATTCAATGATTGAACATCTTCATAAGATGAAACACCAAAGATTGTATAATCTGGATAGATGCTTTGCTCATCCTGAGGATAAACCATATTACAGAACTCTCCAAGGCATGTATAATCACATGTAATATTTTTATCGAGAGAACTACTTACATCGCTTACTTTTATTTCTGCTTGAACGTATCCTTTGTAACGGGAAGTCATCTTGAAATAGCTATCACTCACTTGCTGGACATTGCTATAGGCAACATCAAATTCTAAAACTGGCGGTGTTGAATCTATAATGAATGTATCAATAACTGTTCCACTATTTCTAAGGACATCTGTACATTGTACTCCAAACTCATATGAATAATCACTTTTCATACTCTCAACAAGAGTGTCCCCATATGTGTATGTGTGAAACAATCCATTTTCTGAACTGCTCATTTCAAAATTTAATGATATTGTCTCATTAGGTGAAGGAAGTAAAACACATATTGCTTCTTCATTTGTAATTGCATCTATCTTTGGAGGCATTGTACTCATTACTCTTTGAGAAGTTATTGTAATATTTGGTGGCGAATAATCATAATCCACAGTAATTAATGTTTGATTATTATTTCCTGCCTTATCTTCTCCATAAACCAATATGTCATTATCCCCCGGGATTAACTCTACTGTAAATGATACATTACTTTGACAGTCAAGACCACTTTTATGTAAATCATAATCCTCAGGACCTATTAGAATGTCTGGCTGGCCAAATAGGAAATCTCTAGTCATGGCTTCTGTAACATTTAAATCTGGCCTACCTTGTGTCTGTTGATCATATGCATGATAAGTTGATCCATCTTCTGCAACATAAAGGAATATTGCCTCAGTTGGTCGGATTACTGCTTGTTCGACAAATACACTATATACACCTTGGTCTGTATTAAGTGTTATAATCTGTTTTTGTATTTGCACGGGTTGTTGATTTGGGTGGTCGTTGTAAATATATATTCCTACATTACCACCACTAAATCCTTCAACAACTCTTGGTTCAAATCTTCCATGCACCAAAGGATTGCTACTAGTTTCATTTAATGGATGATATATTCCGATTTTTTGTCCAAAACTTCTCTCATCAACACCTGCATAAACAGAAATTGCAAGATCATTTGAAACAGTTGACCTTATATCATCTAAACCCGAAACAAACGCTGGCTCTGTAGATGTAAGAAGCAAATTCGCATCTGTCCTTATTCCAAGATAATACATATTTTCTTCATCACAACTCACAGTCAAATTTATTTTATTTGATCCAGTTAATAATGAATTAGTAATATCTGTTCCATCATAATATGAAACAATAGATTCTACCGTTATTCCCGGAGTGTCTATATCTAGTATAACTGTTTCTGTTAAATTATTACTCTCATGACCATAATGGTCATTCAACATAAATGTAAAATTCTTTCTTCCAGATTTATTATATAATAAATATGGATATCCTAATTCTGGAGTTTCTCCTTGTGCACCAGTAATTGTATAATTTATAGTACTTCCATAAGTTACTTCATCAACAAATAATTTGTAAGGATTATATTCAGTAAATTTAGCAATAAACACAACTGGGTTTCTCGCAGTATAAATCTCACTATCAAATTCTCTTGCTCCAACAAACTCAATTTCATCTAATCTTGGATTAAGATTATCTAATACAACATTATATGTAAACCTTTTCGTTGCGCTATAAACTGTCTCAACATCATTACTAAATACTACTGATCTCGCATACACATTTATCTGGGAATTATCTACCGCCTCAAACAATTGACTACTCCAACTATATACTCCATCAGTATTAGTAAGCCCACTTAATGACTCATTAATTCCATTAACAGTAATTCTCACAATCTCTACATTATCCATAGAATTAGTATACAACAAATCACTAAAGAACTCAAGTTCCATTGACACATGCGTATACTGTGTCGCCTGTTCTACAAAGAAGCTCAAAGCATTAACTGCTCCATTTCTAATTGGATTAAGTGCTGGATCAATTGAAATGTTCATTGCAACTGGGATGCTCTTATCTAGAACAATACTACCTATCCATGGGATTGCTATATTTCCTGCTTTATCTTTTGCTATTATTTCTATGCTATAATTTCTTCCTTCAAATAAATTTGATACATTAAATGAAATCCTCATAGGATTAAATCCTGAGTGTGAGAAATTCATTACTTCGTTCCTGTCAAATAGAACTGTCACGTCAGATGGGTTTACGCCTGATGCTGCCCAAGCAATTGAATCATCTATTGTAAATTCAAATGTAAAGTTTTCTAAATTAGTAACATAGTCCCTTATGTTGTGTGGTGGGTTGACTGCTTTTATCTCTGGCGCATCACCATCAACTTTAATATTAGGTATAAACTGCTCAAGAGTATTGCCCGCTTCATCAACTGCTCTCACAACAACATCATTTGAAATGTTTCTATTAAGTACAAGGCCCATACTAAATCCTCCTGGTATTGACCCAATCGAAGGATACACTTTTACTTCTGTATCAACTGCATAATCCGTCTCAACTTCTCTATCTAGTTTAATAATTGTGTAAAGAGCTCCAGCAGCACCTGCAAGTTTTGGTGATTGTTTATAGTCTGATGTTTGTCTTGTTCTATATGTTTTTGAATCTTGATCTATTTCAAGAGATGACATATTAGCAAGAATAACTCCAGAAAGCTGTCCTCCAATTATATTAAGATGTGTATCGTTCAATTCGTAGGTTAATTCTCCATCAGGAGAACTAAACGCAATAGTATTAGGAGTGCTTGAAAAAGTCCCGGACCATGTACCGCTAACGGTCATTGGATTGGTAGTATAATTAAATAATAAATTTACTGGTGAATGGTTGCTATTTTCATAATATATTCTCCCAGAAACATTAAAAGCTGCAACCTCATCCCATTGACTACCACTAATAGTATCATTAGTAATTCTATAAATCTCATCCTCATCATTTGTAAACACAAGACTATAACCTACTGCGGTAGTCCAATCTCCCTCTAATAAAAGTATATCTTCATGATTTATGTGTGCATCTATGCCTGATATTGTTGCCAACTGTGGCGTTCCCGCTTGAGTAGATGTTGTGCTATTTATAGATAAATTATAACCGTAACTATCCATAACAAAAGCCACCACACTGATACCTTGTTCAGTAACACCAATAACTTCAATATTCTCATCTGCAACATATGAGTTATTGTTTGGTTGGCTTACTGAAAGTCTAGTTGGTGGCTGAGAATCAAACACTATAGAATTCCTACTATTTGATTCCCTAAAATTGCCTGCTTTATCATAAGCAACAACCCACCATTCATACGTATCTTCGCCAGAAAAATCTTCATGAACAAATGTAGTTGATGTAATATTATAAATTTCCTGAGTATAATTCTCTCCTGTTCTGGTATTTTGTAAATAAACCACATACTTATCAAAATGTAAATCATATGATGGTGTCCAATTAAACACAGAGTTTGAATTAAAATATTCATTATCTTTAGGAGAATCTAAATCAAATACAGATGGAAGAGTTCTATCATATGTCAGTTTAATATGACTTACAAATGATTCATTGCCGCCATCTGTTGGTTCTTTTACTTTAAAGACAATATTATATTCACGATTATCATTCGTAGGAGTAAGGGTGCTTGTCATATTATATGTTCTTCCTGTATGCAATTCTCCAGAATATATTGTCATTTCAGTTTCCACAAGTTCGAGTGCGCAATCTCCACCATCAAGTCCGCATTCATCATATGATAAACTCACACTCTCAATACCAAATTCATCTTGTACAGCAACTTCAAAAAGTACGTTGCTTGGATCATTGATAAATGCATTATCAAGTGGTTGAGTTATGTTTACAATTGGATCTTTTGTATCAACGTTGATAGGCACTTGGAGTCTACTAGAATGCCCAAACTGATCATAAGCATCAATAATCATGATAAATTTCCCATCAAGTATGTTCATAACTGTAATATCATCAACAAATAAATTCTGTGTTGGATTAATTAATGCTACACCATTATAATCTTCTAAAATAATGCCTAAATCCTCTTGACCAAGAGTCATATTCGTTGAAGGATTAAATAGACCATATTTAATTTCTGTAATGTTCGAATAACTATCATTAATATTTAATCTAAACTTCATACTGTGCGATGCATAAACAACATCATGTCCTTCAACAATAATTGGTTGCACCAATCCATCATGCTCATCTATCATTTCTGCATCTTCAACAAACTGCGACCTTGTTGTGTCCACATCAACAGAACGTAAATAAAGTTGTCCAATATTATCAGAAGAATATTCAATTTCCACTCTACAATAATCTGCCGTGTATCCTGCAGAAACATCACAATTATCAGATACAAATCCTTCAAGTGCATTTTTAATATCAACTGGGGCACTTAGGTCTGCAGAAATTGTATCTTGTCCGATTTTTATCGTAACATTCTCCGGGAGTATTCCTGAAATTGGACGTGGAACAATATCCATAGTAGCAGAAAGTATTTTTGCATAAGAAGAAACTTCCATTGTTTTTGTGATAGTAACACTTGGATCCATAAAAGTTACAGTCCTATCATAATTATAGTATGGATTAAGTCCTGGTTCTACAGTAAATCCAATATCTAAATCATATAAATTTATTCTTGCAACTCCAGAATATTCTAATAATATCTTAAACGTACACATTTTTTCCGCCATGTCCATATCGCAACCTGTCGTAAGATTTTGCAATCTATCTTTAAAGTCTGCAAATGTAATATCAAATTTTTTCTGTGAGTCTTCATAAATTTTAAAACTTGTTATATCTGAATTATCAAATTGTGTAAAATTTTTCAATGATGCCTCATAAATCTTAGCACCTGCAGGCACCTCAAAAGAAACTGTTCTTGTATTATTATTAAAGTCTAAAACTTGCTGCGCACTTCCATCTGCAAATGTGGTTGTACCAGTAACAGAGATAATTCTATAAGTGTTAGTTGAGTTAATTAATTCTATATTCGGTGCATTCTTATCGGCAACGATTGTTACTTCTGCCGTGTCTGCTCTTTGATCAGTAGACATACAATTTACCATTATTGTCATTGGCCCTTCTGCTTCAGTAGAAAGTGGATAATACATCCTGCTGCCATATCCTGTATAAGATTCATTTCTAATCATCGAATGTCTTATTATGCTTGAATCCGTCCTCCAATTACAGAAATCTAAATTTTTGTCTCCTCTCACAACTAATGTAAAGTTATTTGATAGTACTGAATTATTAGATGGTGAATCAATAGATATTGTAAGTGGTGCATCAGTAATTATCTCAAATGTGTCTCCTCTCTCGGCTGATTGACCTGCTCTATCATAACATGTAGCATTAACTGTCCAATTGCCATTTGCTTTCGCTGGGGTAATTCCACCTGGTTCATCAATAATCACTGCAAATGTTGCCTGTCCTGCAACATAGCCAAGCTGTGTATAATCTGAAATTGTGAAATTTACTTCTTCATTATCTGTATTATTAAACTCGTAATCACAATACACTGTTTCTGGTTCTCCAGAGCCAGACTCAACAACATTTCTTGTAAGATTAATTATTAAAGGCATCATCGTTACTGTCCGTGGCGCTGCAACAAATGTTTCTATTCTTGGAACATCTGAATCTATTCTAATTTGCCCCTCAAATGGTATCCCTGGGTTGCCAAATACATCTGTACAGGTTATCGTATAATCATAATCCTGACTAAGCGAAGCAATTGTATGCTCATGGTAAATCCCTGTAGAACCTGTCGGACTTCTTCCTGAATCAAGAGAATTATACGCTGTCATATCCATATACTGCCCAATACCATAAAGATTTATTCCGCAGTTTGCCTGCTCAGAAGTATTCACAAGAATAGTAAGAACATTTTCATTAGTATATCCTGTAATAGGATGCATCAAAGAAATTATTGGACCGTTTGTATCCACAGTTACA
>CAZYEG010000015.1:0-11825 GCA_964646365.1 uncultured Methanosarcinales archaeon | reverse complement strand
GAAGTTTTTATAGGAAAGAAAGGATTAAAAACAGCATATAAAAAATTCTTGAATAATATGGGCCCAGAAGATGAAAACCTTTTTTTCTATATTCACGAGGAAGGATATGCAACAGAATCAGATATTTTCTATATTAGTATTTTAGATATAATAGATATTCCAGCTAGAGGAATCACAAATCCAGAGTTTAAAGATTCTAAATATATGAAATCTGCAAAACAGACAAAGTTAAGGACTGTAGATTTTCCGATTCCAGGAAACGTTGAAGTCTGTAAAGATAAAGTACTACTAATTTCATGGAAAAAACCTATTATTGGGACTTTAATCCATTCAAAAGGCATAGCAGATAATATTAGGAATTACTTTAATTCTGTTTGGAAGATTGCAAAGAAATAATTTACTAGTTATTGGCACTGCCCACTGGACACATGCGCGCAGACTTTATAAAGAATTTTTCATTATCTCTTGTCAATGATCAAAGATTTCAATCCACGTCTCTATCAGCAGACAATATTTGGAAGTTGCACTAAGTATAACACCCTGGTAGTCTTGCCAACAGGCCTTGGTAAAACAAATGTATTTCTTATGGCTGCAGCACATAGACTGAAACTTTATCCACAATCAAAAATACTTCTATTAGGACCAACTCGTCCACTTATAGAACAATATAGAGATGTATTCCTAAAACATTTCGATATAGATAAAGAAAAAATAGTAATTCTTACAGGGCAAATTTCACCAAAAAAAAGAGAAAAATTATGGGCAGAATCTCAAATCATTCTTTCAACACCCCAAGGACTTGAGAATGATATTATCTCAAACAGAATTTCTCTAAAAGACGTTTCACTTCTCGGTTTTGATGAAGCTCATAAAGCGACAGGCGACTATAGTTATGTATGGATTGCCAAAATGTACCATGAAAGGGCATCACATCCAAGAATTATTGCAATGACTGCTTCACCAGGTGCAAACATGGAAAAAATTACCGAAGTGATGAAAAATCTTTGTATCGAAAGTATTGAAGTCAGAACTGAAGGTGACCCAGACGTTAAACCTTACATGAAAGAAATAAAACTTCACTGGGCGAAAGTTGATTTACCTGAAGAATTCAGAAGTATTCAAAAATATTTTCAAGCATGTATAAAAACAAAAATAGATGACATTAAAGCTCTTGAACATGATTTAGAGATATATAATCAGATGTCCAAAAAAGATATTCTCTCTCTTCAAGCACAGATACATGCAGAAATATCAACAGGCAATAAAGATTTCAATCTTCTAAAGACCATATCTCTTCTTGCAGAGATTATGAAAGTTCAACACGCAATGGAACTTTTAGAGACGCAAGGAATAGAACCATTATTCATATACATAGATGGAATTCTAAAACAATCATATTCTTCAAAAGTAAAAGCAGTCCAAAATCTCGCAAAAGATGCTAATTTTCGTGCAGCATATGTCAAGACTGAAACCTTATACAATAAAAACACCCTTCATCCTAAACTAATAGAATTAAAAAATATCATATCAGATCGATTCAAAAAAAATCCAGATCTAAAGATAATAGTATTCAACCATTTCCGTAATAATGCTAAACTTGTGACAGATGAATTAAACAAGATTCCAGAGGTTGATTGTAAACTCTTTGTTGGTCAGGCAAAAAAATCAGGAACTGGACTTTCTCAAAAAGAACAAAAAGCAATTCTTGACGATTTTAGAGAACATAAATTTAATGTCATTTGTATGACATCTGTAGGAGAAGAAGGTTTAGATATTCCAAAAGTTGATCTTGTACTTTTCTACGAACCAATCCCATCTAGCATACGTCATATCCAAAGACGTGGAAGAACAGGAAGGCTTGAAAAAGGTGAAGTAATAATACTTATGACTAAAGGAACTCGTGATGAGGCATACAGGTGGAGTGCTCATCATAAAGAAAAAAAGATGTTTGCAAGTTTAAGACAATTAAAATCAAAGATGAAAGGAATAGTAGAAAAAAAGCCTCAGGTAACCCTTAATGATTTTGCAAAAAAAGAAAAAGATGTTACAGTCTATGCAGATCATCGTGAAAAGGCTTCCGGAGTAATAAAAGACCTAATAGACAAAGGGACAGACCTTCGTCTTGAACGTCTTGAATCAGCGGATTATGTTTTAAGCGCACGAGTGGGAGTTGAATTCAAAAACAAACTTGATTTTGTCAATTCAATTGTAGATGGGAGACTTCTTTCTCAATTAAAAGATTTGAAAAATAATTTCGAAAGACCAATAATTATTGTAGAAGGTCCTGAAGATATTTATTCAATCAGAAATATTCATCCAGCTGCTATCCAAGGAATGCTTTCTACCATTGCAGTTTCTTATGGAATACCTATTATTTACACAAAATCTCAAGCAGAGACAGCGTCAATTCTTTATACAATTGCAAAGCGTGAACAAACGGAAGAAAAACACGAGTTCACTCTTCATGGCGCAAAACGAACATTCAATCTCAAAGAACAGCAGGAATATATTGCCTCTGCACTTCCAAGTGTTGGTCCAACTCTTGCAAAAGATCTACTGAAAAATTTTGGTACACTTGAAAAGCTATTTGCTGCGGATGTTGATGATCTTAAGAAGGTTCCAAAAGTTGGCAAGAAGATTGCAGAAAAAATAAGATCAATTCTAGAAAAAGAATATAATTAGATTTTATTAATTTTTGCTTCTTTAAGAATTCTTGACAATGTGCCTTTTTTTAATTCTTTATGAAGAGGTACTGTTAGTTTAATAGTTTTGTTGTTTGTAATTTTAGTCATTGTAACATGTGACCCCTTTCTTCTCTTAATTTGAAAACCATTTTTGCTAAGTATTTTTATTAATTTAAATCCAGAAATGGTCGGTAGAATCATAGTGAAACTTTGGTTTTCTCCCCAGAGTATTTAGCGACTTCATTATCATCAGTTTCCAGATATAACTCTATTGCTTCTTTTATATTTTTTAAGGCATCATCTCTTGAATCGCCTTGAGTTATACAGCCTGGAAGGGATGGTACATACACTACAAATCCGCCTTCTTTCTGAGGTTCTAAAACAACTGTTAGTTCCATATTAAGATGTAAGTTTTGTCGATTTATAAGTTTGTCCATTTTTATTATTTAATCTATTATTTTTAATATGCGTTATGGTAAAGTTTTCGGAAGCTTTCCGGGGTTCATCGGAAAATCAAATCTTTCTAAACACAGCAACCTTTTAATACTATCAATTCCAATATCTTCTAAATGAGAGTTAAATCATTTACAAGACACATTTTAGCATCACTATTCAGCTTATTCTTACTAGTCTGCCTGTCTTCAACTTTTGGTCATAATCCAAGTGAGAATCTGATGTCAAATACGTTTAATGATATCTATACTTATGCAGATAGCGATGCACAAGATGAAGTGGTTTCAAAATTTTCTAAAATATGTGACTCACTTCTTTCACCTCAAAGTATGCAAAATACAGTATCAGCAACCGACCTTTGTAATAATCAAACTTTAGTAGAAGATATGCTTAGAAATTGTAAAAATTTACCAGACATGAAAGGCAGCATTCCAGATGATCAATATCAAAAATTTGAAGAATCATGTGATACAGTCAGATCAGGCGAGCTACAGGAACAATGTGATATAATAAACAAACAAAACATCGAACCTGATCTTGCTAATAGTCAGACATCAGAAATTTGCAAAAACCACAAATCTGGTAGCATTGATGACATCACATTTTTCTCTTCTTTTATCACAAGTTCACTTCCAAAAGGTGCAGGTGAGATGCAGCAAGCAAATAACACACTAACGTTCCTTGAAAAATTATACAGTATTGCAATATATCTCGCAATTGTTTGTTTTGTTCTGCTTTCGTTACTTTATATGAACGAGTATAAAGTATTCCTACTCGATTTAGGAAAAATTTTACATCATGTTGGTTTGATAATTATAATACCATTTTTGTTTCTAAAAACATATTTACTCTTTGTAGATATTAACACCACATTCATATTAGAATCATTACTTACAGGCGCATCTTCAAATTTGCAACTCCTTGTATTAAAAGAACTGTTTCCAATAATATTTCTAAAGACATTTACAACCCCACTGATTATCATTGGAGCAGTGTTTGTAGCTCTAGGTATAATATCAAAGCTCATAGGAAAAAGAACAAAGAAAGATCTCAGTGAAATTCATCCTGATCTACATAAGTTCTATAAGAAATAATCACATCTTCCGTAATCGTTTAATTCTCTCAGCTGTAGGTGGATGTGTCATAAACAACTTAAAAAATCCGCCACCTCTAAAAGGATTCACAATCATCATGTGCGCAGTAGCATTTGTCTGTGAATTTGGTTTTAAAGAAACTCTTCCTTTTCCTTCTTCCAACTTCTCTAGAGCCGAAGCAAGTCCAAGTCCAGAATGCATTATTTTTGCACCACTTTCATCTGCTAAAAATTCACGTGATCTAGAGATTGCCAATTGTATTATTGTAGCAATCAAAGGAGTGATAATCATCAAAGCAATTAACTCCAAAAAATTTCCACCATCTCTGTCTCTTCCACCCATTCCTCCAAACATTGCAGCCCATCTAGCCATCATAGCAACATAAGATATTATTCCAGCAATCATACCAGCAACTGTAGATATAAGAGTGTCCCTATTCTTGATATGACTAATCTCATGAGCAATAACTCCTTTAAGTTCTGAATCACTAAGCATATCAAGTATCCCAGTAGTTGCAGCAACTGCTGCATGTTTAGGTGATCTTCCAGTAGCAAACGCATTTGCATATGGAGCATTCATGATGTACACTTTTGGTTGAGGAATCTTTGCAAGACCAGCAACCTCTCTAACAATCTTATTTAGACGTTCATCTGTGCTTTCCACAGCTCTATACATCTTAAGAACAATCTTATCGCTCCACCAGAAACTTGCAAAATTAAATAGTACTACAAAGAAACCAGCAAAAACTAACCCTTGCGGTCCGCCAAGCATATCTCCTACCCATAAAAGCAAAGCAGTAAGCATAGCAAGCAGCACTATAGTCTTAAAATTGTTTCCATATCCCATAAAACAATAGAAATCTTAGAAATTTATAAAACTTGTCTTATACAACATCACTCAATATATATCGAATCATCTCATACTGGCTCTTAAGAAGCCCAAGCAGATGAAATCGGATATCATAATTAGGCAAAACTTCATTTTTAAAATATCCTTTACCGTAATTATTATCAAACAATGGTTCAAATAGTCCATTATGCTCTTCCAGAAAATATTTTGTTCTTCTTTCTTCTCCTTCAAGCTTATTGATAATCTTTTCAAATGCATTAAGATTCCCATAAAGCATAATAATTGCGTTTTGGGTTTTTCCTTTTTTAATCAGTTTGATTGTTCTTGAAAACAATTCTATAGTTCTTTTCCACATAACCTCGAATTCTTTTTTTTCGAGTTTTGCATCACGCATTGGAATCTGCATCTTTGGAGTAATACTTTTAAGATTAAGTCCTTTAAACTTAGTGTTCCAATCAGTAAAATTATGTCGCTCAAATTTTAACCACTCTTTATCGAGTGCTATAATTTGTGTTTCCAAAAACTTTACAGCTTCTATTTCCTCTTTTGTTAGATTTGGCTTCCAAAACTCCAAGAACCTCATTTTTGACCTCTTTTATAGCATACCTGTTTTTTCCCTATTTATATTTATCGTAAACTTATTAAAATTCAGCACAATAACTCACTTATGATTGATAAAAGTCAAGCGATTAAGCATTATTCTCGAAAAGAGATTCAAGAAGAGATGCTTAAGTCTGCAAAAGGCAGAGAAGTCACTGTCCGTTATGGAGATAAGTTTGGAAAGCGACCAGATATACTAAAATACCCAGCAGACTTAATGGAACATGTAAATTCAGATGCATCAAGTTTTCATGTTAGTGTAGAGCGTTGGAAAAATCCAATGAGTCTTGGTACAGGCATGAAAATATCTGAGCTTGACAAGCTACGTACAGGTTGGGATTTGCTTTTTGATATTGACATCCCAGATATGGATATATCCAAAATTCTTGCTCATCTTATAATCAAAGCACTAAGAGACCACGGTATAAAATCAATTTCTATCAAATTCTCAGGGAATAAAGGATTTCATATTGGTGTACCTTTTGAAGCATTCCCAAAAGAGATTACAATTACTACAAAGGAAGGAGTAGAAAAAAAGAGGACAGAATATTTCTTCCCAGATGGCCTTAAAAAAATCTCAGAATATCTAATGGACTACATTTCAAAGAATTACATCAATATTACAGAGGAATCTATATTTTTTGATGGAATCCCAATATCTATAGATAAAATCAAAGAGATATTTCCAGATGACGATTTTGTTAAATCATATTGTACAAAATGTAAGAAAGTTTTTTCAGATCCAAACCACGGCAAAAAAATTGAATTTATATGTGTAAAATGTGGTGACACTGAGGTAGTTGACTACAATCTTCAATTATGGAATGATGGAAAAGTTTGTTCAAGATGTAAAGTTCCGATGAATAAGAATGATTTTAGTGTTAAAGAAAAATGTCAACACAACATTCAAACCATTTTTGATCTTTCATTAATTTTAGAAGTAGATCGTCAAATTTTCTCATCACGTCACATGTATAGAATGGTATATTCCATGCATGAAAAGTCAGGTCTTGTATCCATTCCTTTCAATCCAGATAAGGTATTGAAGTTTGAAAAGAAGTATGCTAAAGTTGAGAATTTAAAGATCAGCAAACATCGTTTTATGGATACAGAAAATGCAGACCATTCAGAAGGTAAGGATCTTTTAAGAAAAGCAATAGACCACAAAATTGAAGAAAGAGTCTCTCTTAAAGATAATAAGCCAGAGAAAAAGTTTACAGATATAGACCTTAATTTTACAGAAAAAGTCCCAAAAGAGCTTTTCCCACCTTGCATAATCAAAGGGTTAGAAGGTATTACAGATGGTAGAAAGCGGTTTTTATTTTCTCTTAAGAACTTTTTGATAAACTGCAACTATCCTTTTGATGAGATTGAAGAGATTATAAAGGAGTGGAATTCAAAGAATCAAGAACAATTAAAAGAGAATTTGATCATTGGGCAAATCCGGTACAGTAAACAAAGAAATGAAAGAATCATGCCGCCAAATTGTTTCTATTCAAAAGACAAAAAGGGCTCTGGACATTACGCAGAGCTTGGCTTATGCTCCCCAGATGAATTTTGTAAAAGAATCAAAAACCCCTTTCAATATGCTAAATTTAAAGCCAAACTACTTCATGAGCAGGAAGATAAGAAAAAGCCTTCTACCGAGAAGAAAGTTCCTCAGGAAAAACCCCAACCTATTTAAATAATGAAATAATCTTCTCTTACAATGAAGAAAGTTAGAATTCAGTGGCTTATACTGCTAATATTCTTGTTTACGCTAGCTTTAAGGCTATTCTTGTCATTCTCTACAAGCACGTTTAGTGATGATGAATCATATTATGTTGCAAGGCAAGTAGAAAACATAATCGAAAATAAAGTTCCTTTATTCAATGATGAACTTTCTTATTCAGGAAGAACATTTGTTTTTTCACCTTTATACTATTATTTAATGGCATTTTTTACAATTTTTATGCCACTAAATGCAGTACTTCACTTGATACCAAATTTATTTGCATCATTGATGGTTGTCGTTGTCTATCTTATAACTCTAAATATTACAGGTAGAAAAAAAGTTGCAATATTTACTGCATTAGCATCAGTTTTTATCCCAATTTTTTTTAAGACAACTTATAATTCAGCAACATCATTATCTTTTGTTTTATTTATGTCATTGATGATCATTTATTTTTTCCTAAACATCAAATCAAAAAAACATATTTCAGGATTCATAATTTTTATGGTGATCCTTTCACTAATTAGCCCACTTTCTCTTCTATTAATACTTGGATTTCTTATTTATTTACTACTTTGTAAATTGGGAGGAATTAAGAATTTTGATGAAGAAAAAGAAGTCATCATCTTCGCTACATTTTTCACTATTTGGTCTCAGTTTGTTTTATACAAAAGAGCGCTTCTTAATCACGGCATACAAGTAATATGGCAAAACATTCCTAAAAAGATGATTGATAATCATTTTGCAGCATTCTCAATGTCTGAAGCAATATACCAAATAGGATTCGTATTATTTTTGTTTGGTATTTTAGTGATATACAATAATATTTTTTCAGAGAAGGACAGAAAAATATACCTTTTTTTTGGATCTGCAATTTCAATCTTAATCCTCTTATGGTTTAGACTTATCCCATACGTTGTAGGACTTATTTATCTGTCATTAATCTTTGTTATTCTCTTTGGATATTTCTTATATACACTTTTCACTTTCATAAAAAAGATACACATGAACTCTTATAGGGTTTTAGCGGTATTTATAATTTCTATACTGATATTGATAGGCTCCATCATTCCAACTTTCATTGAAGTGTACTATTCGTTTGATAAAGCATCATCAACAACAGATATGGACTCTTTTATTTGGATGAATACCAATATCCCAGAAGGGGCAGTAGTTCTTGCTCCTGTTGAACAGGGGCACACACTGACATATTTTTCACAAAAAAAGAATGTGATGGATTCACATTTTATACTTATTGATGATGTAGAAGAAAGGCAGAGTTCTATTGATGAAGTATATTTATCGGTATTTAAGAATAACGCAATACGGAGTATAAACAGATATAATGTAGATTATATTGTCCTTTCTGAATATGCACTAGACGCATATAATATTACAGAGTTAAGATATATAGATGAGAAATGTTTCTCAGAGGTCTATTCAGAAAATGGTGCAAAAATATTCAAATCATTATGCACAATAGAGGAAAGGTCAACATGAAAAAAAGAGACATTTTTTTAATTTCGATTGTTGTTATTTTATTTTCAATAATTTTTTTATCTAGAAGTATGTCTCATGGAACAGTTATTATTGATGATGAAGCATATTTCGATCTTGTATCAGCACAGAATTACAATAATGGGGCAGACAATGTTCCATTCTCAGATCTTTATGTCATTTTCTTACATTTCGTTGGAAAGATAGTCAACTACGAATTTCTACTAATGGGGTTATCTTTTCTCTCAGCAATAATTACAATAATTTTATTGTCAAGTGTATATGAAAAATATAAATTAGATAATCCATCAATTTACATAATACATCTTGTCATGATTTTTTCGCCACAGTTCATATCATCCTATACCATATCTATCAGAAAAGGAGTAGCATTTCTTTTGTTGATTTTGACATTCTATTTATTATCAAACAAAAATAAACGTATGAACATAATAAGCATCATACCGATGATTTTATACATTACTATGGGTCTTTACAACGTAATCATGTTGATTATATTGTTTATTATTGTGTTTGCATTTGAGAAAAAGATGACCAAAACTTGGATGGTTGCACCAATAGTTTTCTTGGGGTACTATCTTCCATTCTTGTTGACGAAGGGGGTACCATACATACACTTTGCTAATTCACAATTTCTCTTGAAGGATTTCTTCTCAGATTTTGGAGGCCTTTATGGTGCAAGTATATTTGGTTTTATTCTTGCAATCATGGGCGTCTTTTTAATGTGGAAAAAGACAACTAAAATTATACTTCTCTATCTTACGTCAGTATCATTAATAGTAATATCATATTTTATGCCAGAATATAATTATTTTGTGATGCTATTAATTGCAATCTTTGCAGGTGGAAGTATCTATTATTATTACAAAAGAACATGGAAGGCTGATTTTATTAAAAATTTGACTTTAATGGTTATTATTTGTGGGCTGCTTTTCTCCTTTATATCATTTATAGTACAATTAGAAGATGTTCAACCTACAGAGAATTTCCTTGAGATGACAGATTTTCTACAAAACCTAGATTCATCAAACATAATATCACACTATAGTAATGGATTCATGATTGAATATTATAGTGATATGGACGCAGTATTTCAATCTCATCTTTGTCCGATAGACCAGAAGGAAAAGTTGTGTAAGGACACAGAGATCTTATTTGCATCTAGAAACCTGGAGAATACCATGTCAATCCTCCAAGAGTATAAAGTTAAGTATATCATCATAACACCAGAGATGAAAAACGGTCTTGTTTGGTCTAAAGAGAATGAAGGGATGCTTTTCTTATTTAGAAACAAAAATTTCTTTCGTCAAATCTATAATTCTAGAGGATACGAAGTCTGGCAGGTATTAAAAGATGTATGAGATTGGTCACTATCGGCAGAAACAATTTTCTGATGGCAAAGTACTTCTTACGAACGATTATGGGAAATACATAATCCTAAACAAAGAAGATTTTAATAATTTTCAAAAACACGAAATTAAAAAAGAACTGCTTCAAGAACTAACAGAGAAGGGTTTTATTCTGCAAAAAGAAAATGATAATCTTGTTGATATGTATCGACAAAAAAATTCTAATCTTTTTAGAAGCACAAGTCTCCATATAATAGTGCCAACACTCAGATGTAATTTGGGATGTGTATATTGTCATGCAAAATCAAAAGCTACCGACACTCAAGGTTATGACATGGATAAGAAAACTGCTGATAAGGTTGTTGATTTTATATTCCAGACACCATCAAACAGTTTTGACATCGAATTCCAGGGAGGAGAACCATTGCTTAATTTTGATACCATAAAATATATTACACATCTTGCAAAGGAAAAAAACACTTCAGATAAGATTGTAAAAGTTTCTGTTGTAACAAACCTAAGTCTCATGGATGAAGAAAAATTAGATTTCATAATTAAAAATAAAATAAACATCTGTACATCTCTTGATGGGCCAGAATTTATTCATGATAAAAACCGCCCATTTTCAGGTGCATCATCTCATAAACTTGTTACAGGCTGGATACAGAAGATAAAAAAAGATTACAATTACCACGTAGACGCATTAATGGTAACTACCAAAAGCAGTTTACCCTATCCAAAGGAAATTATTGATGAATACATCAAATATGGTTTTTCAAAGATACAAATTAAACCATTGACTCGGCTAAATAAGGCCAAATCAAATTGGGATGAGATAGGATATTCACCAGTTGAGTTCCTTGATTTCTTCAAGAAATCTATGGACTACATTATTGAACTCAATATGAATGGGGTAAAAATGGTCGAAAGTCTTTCTTACTATATACTATCAAAAGTTCTTACAGATAAAGCATCATTCTTTCTTGATCTTCAAAGCCCATGTGGCGCAGCAATTGGTCAATTAGCATATGATTATGACGGTTCCATATACACTTGCGATGAAGGAAGATGTTTTGATATATTCAAGCTTGGTAATGTCTTTGAAAACACTCATAAACAAGTACTTTCATCAGACAAGACCTGTAGCATGATTGCATTTTCAATAAACGATAACTTTATCTGTGACAATTGCGCATACAAGAATTATTGTGGATTGTGTCCAGTTGTAAACTATTCACAGACCGGGAATCTTGTAACAAATGTAGCACAATCTGATCGTTGTAAAATTTTCAAAGGAATATTTGATTATTTATTTGAACAACTTAAAAATCCAGAAGTAAAAAAAATATTTCAAAATTGGGTAAAAGAATAAACATGGCTAAGAGAGCACGAGAAGAATGGAAAACGTATCAAAATGTTTTTGATAATTTTACTTATAGGGTTCTTGATAAACTTATATCAGGTGGACATGTAGAAGGTATAATAGGGCCAGTTTCTATTGGGAAAGATAGTAACGTTTTTTCTGGCAAAACCAAAGATGGAAAGGTTATAATTAAGATTTATA
>CAZYEG010000014.1:0-12055 GCA_964646365.1 uncultured Methanosarcinales archaeon | reverse complement strand
TGCCCGTGCATGTGTTTTTCTTTTTTGTCTATTTATACTTGATGTAGAATTTACTCTCATTTGGGCATATTGTGCTTTTTTATTATTAAATAATATCATTTTATTCTCCATATAAGATTTTTAGGAAAAAACCTTTCTTCTTCTTTTTTTTATAAGATGTTTTCTTACCTTCCTCATAATCATCATCGAACTCTTCTTGTAACTCTTCAGAGGATAATTCATCTTCTTCATAATGGATATAATTATTATCCTCAAATCCAAATTTACAAAAATTAATTTCTGACCCATTATGATTCCATTGATTTGTTATGTATGTATCAAGGTTATCCATAGCTATATGAAATAACCATTCACTAACTGCTTCTGGACCTCCAAAATTTTTAGAAACATAATTCTTGAGCTTAATAGTAAAAAAATGCTTCACAACTCGATGATTAACTCCTTTTTTACTGTCTACCCATTCATGTAATGCCTTATAATTCTTCCCTGTACGCTTTTTACTCATAGCACAATGCTTCCAACAACTTGGCATAATCATAAATTATTTATTGAATATATAAAACTTGCTTTAAATACAAAGAAATTTTGTAAATTCAAGACAGATTTTAACAGATATCTAGTATATAAAATAATCCCTCACAAAATTGCTATAATTACTAAAATCATCATGAGAATTACCCACATTAATATTAAGTAAAATTTATCTAATCTTGATTTAGGCTTATCTTCAGCAATAAAACCATATAAAAGACCAAATACAAAAACAAGTAATGCATATGCTAAGAAAATATATGCTTTTTTAACAGATAAATCACTATTAACAGCTGTTACAAATATTGCGGCAACCATACCAGTTAAAACGCTCATTACATACTGTTCCATTAATTCCTTTGCTTTCATACAGGATGCACTTAGTTTAGAGTATAAAATGTTTATTGTTCTTGAAAGTAAGAATTCCCTGTTGGGATGAAGAAGAAAGGTGTGCTATCATAGCTATTTTAACCTAATTTTGAAGAATAAGAACAAAATAGGCGGAACGAAAAAAAAGATTTTTAAATATCTAGTATGTAAAAGGATAGTATGATGAAGAAGAAAGTAAAAAGAAAGAAGGAAAAAGTAAATTATCAAAAAATCATATTAGATTCATTTATGTTAGGTGTTACATTAGGATTAGCAATTGCCTTTATTTATTTTTCCAAATTATTATTTGAAGTATTTCTTGATAATTTGAAATCTATATTTAGTAATGAAATTTTAGCAAACATAATTCTACATATTATTATTTTTATAATGGCATTTGCAGTTTTTATAACATGGAGATTTTTTCAGGCAAAAAGAAAAGGCAATAATATAAAATGGTGGATGATCAGCACCATATGGGCTATGATTTTTTTAATATGGATAGGCACTGCATTTATTACAATGACAGTAGGCATACCTAATTTAGATTCTGTTCTAAGGGATATGGATGAAAATAATGAAGTTATTGGAGAAATAACATGTGATACTGCCTCGGGAGAATATATAATAAATGATTTGATCACATGTGATATTGAACCAAAATTAAATAATATGAATGTAGAAATATTATTTATATATGATAATAATACACAAGAAGAACTACATATGAAAGATAGGATTTCATTTAATGGACCAGAAGATCTTAAAAGAATTAGTTTTCTAATAAATGGAAATGATACTGATAATAATTATAGAACATTAAGTGTAGGTAGGGATTTTAAATTTGTCTCAATTGATGAATCAATTGAAAGAAGAGATGGTATAATTTTATATTTTATAGTATTATTAGGTGTTGTATTTTTTTCTGTACCCACTATGATGTTAGATTTTAAAAAATTGTTTAAGTGATATAATGAGAAAATGGGAAAAAGTAATATAAATGAAAATTAGTATAATTTTTAAATTAACTTAACTTTTTTTCTTTTATGGAAACAAAAGATACTCAAGTTCCTATAGCTAGTAAAGAATTACTTGATTCAGTAGGGGACACATATGATACATCAGTCAAAAATGTATTTATGATAGTATGTCATAGAATCAATAGTAAAGGTACAGGATTTCTTTATGAAGATGGTTCAATAATTACAAATTATCATGTAATAAAAGATGAAACACCTGAAAATATTATCTTTGTTTCTTTCGATGGTAAAGTAAGAAAGATTAAATCTGTTATAATTGATAAGGAAAAAGATTTAGCACAATTACAACCAATGGATGATTTAGGTATTGGTTTATCTATGGATTTTGATACTGAAATAAAACCAGGGATGCAAGTTATTACTTGGGGTTATCCACTAGCATATAATGGTCCTGCACCAGTTTTATCTGTGGGGTATGTATCTGGATTTATTCAAAAACAAAATGGAACATTACATTACATAATTAATGGTGCTTTCAATTCAGGGAATTCTGGTGGTCCTTTACTTGTTGCAGGAACCAATAACCTAATAGGGGTTGTTGTTTCTAAACATGCTCCTATTACTCAATTTCAAAAATCTGCCTTGAAAGCGTTAGCTGAAAATAAGAGTGGATTACAATTCTCAACAACAGATGGGCAAGGTAAACAAATTAATTTTGCAGAATCTCAATTGGTTGCAGATTTTCTAGGGCATATGAGGGATTTGACACAAGTTATGTTAGGGGAAGCTATTCGAAGAGATAGTTTAAGAGATTTTTTACCTAAAAATAAATTAGATTCCTAACTCTGCTTCATAACCTATTTATACTACTCAACCACTAAGTAACCTTTATAAATCCCTCCCCTTTTTTCTCACACATGGCAGATAAATACGATTATGCTCAGGTTGAACCGGAAATGATCAAATTCTGGGAAGAAAACAACACTTACCAGAGCATAAAAGATAAAAACAAGGGCAAAAAGAAGTTCTACTTCTTAGATGGACCGCCATACACATCAGGAAAAGTGCATTTAGGTACTGCTTGGAATAAATCATTGAAAGACATGGTTCTGAGATACAAACGTATGAACAATCTAGACGTTTGGGATAGAGCAGGCTATGACATGCACGGCCTTCCAACAGAGCATGCAACAGAAAAGAAGCTAAAGCTAAACGGCAAAGAAGAAATAAAGAAATATGGAGTAGATAAATTCATCAAAGAATGTAAAGATCTATGTATCACAAATATGAAAATAATGAACAAAGACTTCCAAAGACTAGGAGTCTGGATGGACTTTGAAAACGCGTACCAATCTATAACTCCTTCATTCATAGACGGAGAATGGTGGCTGATAAAACAAGCACATGAGAAAAAACGTCTATACAGAGGTCTAAGAACAATGACCTGGTGTAAAGACTGCGCCACAGCTCTTGCAAAACACGAATTAGAATATGAAGAAGTGACAGATACATCAGTATTTGTAAAATTCCATGTAAAAGACAATGAATACCTGATAATATGGACAACAACACCATGGACAATACCATTCAATATGGCAATCATGGTTAATCCTGATCTAGATTATGTAAAAGCACAAGTAGATGATGAAGTTTGGATACTAAGTAAAGCGTTAGGCGCAATGGTAGTACAATCTGTTGCAAACAAAACCTACAAAGAACTAGAATGCTTCAAAGGAAGTAAGCTAGAAGGACTAAAATACGAACATTTCTTTGAAAAAGACATGAAATTTAAAGACCTAGAAGCAAAAAATCCAGAAAAAGTCCATTCAGTTATTCTATCAAAAGAATATGTAGACACAACAGCAGGTACAGGTCTTGTACACTGCGCTCCAGGATGCGGTCCAGAAGACTATGAGATGGGAATAAAAAATGGCATACCACCATTCAATGTTTTAGACCCAAAAGGAGTATATCCAAAGACTGCAGGCCAATTCGCTAACTTAACAGCAAAGAAAGACGACCAGAAATTCATAGAAGCGATAGAGAAAGCAGGACATCTTATAGCAACCTCTGATGTAGAGCACGATTATGCACACTGTTGGAGATGCCATAACGGAGTTATATATAGAACAACAAAACAATGGTTCTTCAAAGTAGAAGACATAAAAGAAAAACTGATCAAAGAAAATGACAAGATAGGATGGGTCCCGAAGACTGCGTACAACGCATTCAACTCATGGCTTGAAAACCTAAGAGACAACTCAATATCAAAACAAAGATTCTGGGGAACACCAATTCCAATCTGGGTAAACGAGAAAGACGAAACAGACTATATAGTAGTTGGAAGCATAAAAGAACTAGAAACTCTCTCAAACCAGAAAGTAGAAGATCCACACATCCCATTGATAGATAATATAACAATAGAAAAAGACAACAAAATATACAGAAGAGTACCAGACATACTAGACGTTTGGGTAGACGCAGGAACTACATCATGGAACTGCCTTGACTTCCCACACAACAAACAATTAAAAGATGATCTATTCCCCGCAGATTTCATCCTAGAAGGAAGAGATCAAATTCGTGGATGGTTCAACTTACTACACGTAGCAAGTATGGTAAGCATGGAAAAACCATCTTTCAAGAAAGTATACATGCATGGCTTCGTCCAAGACAGCAAGGGCAGGAAGATGTCAAAATCACAAGGCAACTACATTCTACCAGAAGAAGTAATAAGCAAGCATGGAGCAGATACTTTCAGGTATTACTTCATAGGCGGAGCAAATCCTGGATTAGACATAAATTACAATCCAGAAGACTTAGAATTAAAACACAAGAACTTACATATATTATGGAACGTAAGCAACTTTGTTATAGATTTCTTCAAGAACAACAATCTAACATACAAAGAGACAAAACCAAAAGACATAGAAGAAAAATACATGCTATCTTACTTAAACTCAAAAATAAAAAAGATAACAGAGGCTTATGAAGCGTATCATATAAACGAAGTTCCATGGCTGATAGAATCATTATACTTTGAACTATCAAGAGGATATATCCAATTAATCAGAGACAAAGCAGTCCAAGGAACGCAAGAACAAAAAGAAGACATAGCATACGTACTATCAACCTCATTACTGAACATACTAAAGATGGCAGCACCAGTACTACCGTTCATAACAGAGAAAATATATCAGAATATAAAACACATATACAATCTAAACGAACAGTCAATCCACGAACAGGACTGGCCAAAACCAACACCAACTCTAATAAACACATCCTTAGAAACAGATATGCAAAACGCTAATGCAGTCATACAAGGAATACTCAGTGCAAGAGAAAAAGCGCAGTTAGGAGTAAGATGGCCTGCAAAAGAAGCAATAGTTGAAACAAGAAACAAAGACCTATCAAAATCAATAAACTCATTAAAAAACATAATCCTAAAACAGACTAATCTAAAAGAAATAACAACAACAGAAAAACTAAAAGAAGTAACAGTCACATTCAAACCAGATTACGGAAAACTTGCAAAAGTAGCTAAAGACAAGACTCAGCAAGTAGCAGAGATGCTAATAGAAGACCAAGAGAGTGTAGTAAAGAACCTGCAAGACAATTCAAAACACACAATAACAATAGATAAAACAACAATAAACATAACAAAAGATTTACTAACCTTCGAAAATGAAACTCCTGAACATTTACAGGCAGCAGAATTCAAAGAAGGTTATGTTTACCTAGACACAACGAGAACAAAAGAGCTAGAAGCAGAAGGATTTGCAAGAGAAGTGACAAGAAGAGTACAATCAGCAAGAAAAGATGCAGGCCTTCAGAGATCAGACAGTATAGAACTTGTAATAAAGCTTCCAGAAGACCTATTAAAAGAAATAACACCTTTCGAAAAGCAAATAAGAGCAATAACAGGCTCAGAAGGGCTTATGCTAGACACAAATTCTCCAGAAAAACGATACATTAACACATCTAAAGAAAAGATAAAAGGCAAAGAAATAGAGTTGTTCTTCAACAAATTATAATAACAAAAACTTTATATATGACAATAAAGTCTAATCATCATGCCAAAAGCAAAACCAGCATCTTCAGACGAGAAACCGCCTGAGATGATGCCAGGACAGCAATGCCCAGTATGTGGCAAGAAGACTCTGACTTTAGTGGAGGCAGAGCGTGATGTACCTTTCTTTGGTAAGATTTATTTGTTCTCAATGGATTGTGAGTCTTGTGATTTCCATAAAGCAGATCTTGAGACAGATAATGCAGGAAAGCCGATGAAAGCACAGTATGAGATAACTTGTGAAGATGACATGAAAGTACGTGTAATCAAAAGTTCATCTGCAACGATTAAGATTCCAAGGATAACAACAATAGAACCAGGAGCTGCATCAAATGGCTACATTACAAATCTTGAAGGTATCTTCAATAGGGTAAAGATGCAGATTGAAAAAGTCAAAGAATCAGCAGAAGATAAGTCTGAGCGAAATAAAGCAAAGAACCTTCTAAAGAAGATCCGAAAGATAATGTGGGGAGAAGAATCAATCACTATAACAATAGAAGACCCAAACGGCAACTCTGCAATCGTCTCTGAGAAGACAGCAGTGAAGAAATAGATTCTTTTTACAGATTAAAACTTTTTAATAATAAATTTTAATAATAAATAATATCTTAATTCTATTTCTTTAAGAATATATGTTTCTTTAATATACATTTCAATCTCACAATTTTAGATTGATAAGCTATTTAAACATCCAAAATTCAAATAATCTCATGAAATATTACTTCGTCGACACCAACATCTTAGTAAACAATAACAACGCAATATATGTTCTCAGCGGAAATGAGATTCCCGATCCCATCGAGAACGAACGTTTTCTGAATATTATGAAATTAAAAAAAAGAGAGATAGACAACAGTCCAAACCATGTTGTGATCTCTGATATTGTCTTAAGAGAATTAAAGGCTCTTGCACATGCTAAGTCCAGAGTTGATGAAGTTCCAAAATATGCAAAAGACGCTCTTGATACGATTGATGATTTGTTTGCATCAAGTGAACCTCATCCATACGAGCCAGAACTCAATCAAGAACTGATGGAAGAATTTCCAGATGTGGATCTTGAAAGGCCAAAATATGGAAAAAATAATACTTTCATAGAATTCATCGAGAACGAAGCAAGAGTGATATTTGTGGAGCCCAATCTCGAAGATTTCAAGAAACTTGGCATCCCTAATTATAGGAATTCTGATATCTTGATTCATCAGGCAGTCGAGTTCGCAAAAGCACATAGGGATGATGAAGTAATATTCCTTTCACTTAAGTCAGGCACAAGGATAAACGCAAAACAAGCAGGTCTTACTATCCAAAATTTTGAGTATGAAAGTATAGCAGATCCAAATCAGATATATCCTGGTTTTACAGAACACAATATTGGTCCTCTTCCAGATCAATACAAGACTGCAATCTATAATCATAAACCATTCAGGCTTAGTAAAAAACAATGTACTGATATGATACATCGTCTTCCAAAACCAAATCAAGTGCTTGAATTCATAGATGAGGGTACTCAAAAAACACATTACTATATAGCAAAACCAACAACAAGAAGTGTACTTCTCAAACCAGTGACTGCTCAGGAAGAAATAGTGCAGGGAGCTAGTTCAAATGATACTCCAAAACCAAAACCAGTATTTGATATTGAATCTCTTGATCCAGCGGATGCAAAGAAACTTATGACTGGACTAATAGCAAAACATAGTGATTCAGGTAATTTTACAAGAAAGAAAAGAAAAGCAATGAATGGTAAGCTTCAGAATACTGATATGACAAATCCTGAATCTCTCAGGAGATCATATAAATTAGTCTGTGATACTATAGGTGGACCGCCTCAGCCTCAAACCATCGATAATATCCTACAGAAGAAAGGCGCAAGCGGTATGCCTGTAAAGTTCAACATAAATCTTAGGATGAATCCTGATTTCAGACCAGTGCATGAACAAGCACCTTTCTTAGAACTCTTACTCGATCAAAGTATTGGTCTAGTTACAGTCAATGGTCCTGCAGGAACAGGAAAGAGCATGATTACGATGTATGCAGGTCTCATGCAGATAATGAAAGCTGACACTCCTTATGAGAATATTATGTATCTAAAGCCATTAATAGAAGCAGGTCAGAAGATGGGTTATCTTCCAGGAGGAAAAGAAGATAAGTTAGCACCATGGATGACTTCAGCGATGGATAGTCTGAGCTACATCTTCTGTGACAGAGGAAATCCTGATAAGAAATACAAGGCAAAAGTCAAATCAGAGATATCAAAGATGATTCAACAAGGATATATCAATTTTGAATCCATAACACATGCAGCAGGTATCACTCTCCCAAATACTTACATCATGGTAGATGAAGCACAACTTTTCAACAGAAAGCAGATAAAATTATTAGTAGGAAGAGTAGGTCTTGGCAGCAAGATTGTCCTTATGGGTGATTTCAATCAGATAGAGACAAGCAGAGGTTATAATTATGACATCACGCAGAGTACATCAGGTCTTGCTCATGTGATTGAAAATCTTGTAGATAGAAAAGATACAGCTCATATATACTTGCCGAAGAGATGTATAATGAGGTCGTCAATTGCAGAATATGCAGAGCTTATATAGACACAAAACATACTAAAGCGTTATATAAAACTATATAAATATCATAATATGTTAACTATTTTAAAGTACTAAAACGGTCAAAAATGGTAAAGAGATATCCTATTGGGGTAGTGACAGGCAAGCTTAAACAGAGGGGTGTTCCTGTTGAAAAGACTGGTTATGTGATACTTGGTTCTATTCTTGACAATCAAAGCAGTCACAGTTCAGTCTATATGCACAATAACAGTAGGAAATTCATGTCACTTGAGAGCAGAGCGCTTTATAGAGATATCAATAGGTTTATTCAAGATCTTGATTCTATAGATTCAGTCACGCTTCCAGAGCCACAAGCAGAATTGCTTGCAAAATCTCCTGACATATACACTGTACAATATATGGTTCATGTGCCTTTCTTTTTGACTGCACAGAATTATAAACCCGATCAGATTGTAGAGTTCATGGGAGAACAAGCGTATGAGCATCTTTCACATTGTGGAAGCAGAAAAGTTAATCCAGCTGATCCAAAATCAGCATATGCAGTTTTCCTTAATCATCTTAGAACACAGTTAGAGACACAGTTCAATACAAAACTTACTCCTAAATAAAACTCATTTCTAAATAAATCACTCTTCTGAATAAATCTTCTATAAATTTCCTTTTTATCTTTTCTAGATAATCTTCTCAAAGAATCTTTCTAAAAGTAATTAAGAATATCTAATTAAAATCTTCTAAGAATTAATTATAAGGATTTAATGCAAATCTAATATGGGCTTTTATCTCAGGTTCATCTCCATTTTGGGGTAAATACTTTACAAGCGAATCCAGTTTTTTTCTGTTCTGATCTGTCTTTGAGAATGCTGGCATTATCTTAATCCCATCCTTCATTGCGCCTATAACTTTACTATACTTTCCATTTGGACATATAATCCCTAATTCTACAGGCATTGATGCAACAGTGTCCAACACTTTTATAGGAACAAAATATGAAACTACATCAACTCTGCAAATATCTTCTACAGAATTTGGTTTTTTATCTTCCTTATCCAGGAGCATACATTCTTTGACAAACGCAATAGCGTAAGTTCCCTTCATTGAGTTTCCATTCATGGAGTCTGCTGTTGTCACGACAAATCTATATGGGCAGTGAAGATGGGTATCTATATCTCCTTGGCTTCCAAAGCTCATCATTGTTTCTTTTTCTCTTTTCCAATAATCTTCTATTGTTCCAAGATTATGTCCTTTAAGCACTTTAGAAACGATTTTTTGTTGTTCATTCCAGAGATTATCAAGTGGGGATGGAGTTGTCTTATCAAAGACCGCACTACCTCTCATCTTCATGCTCTTTCCTAAGTCTGCGATATAATAATCTGCTGGTTTTAGAATTCCAAATGCGCTAAAATCTTGTTCCTGTTCATCACTCATTTTCTATCAACAATAAACCTGAGCAGTGATATATAAACATTTGTCTCTTCTATATTATATCTTTTACAACAACTTACCCGCAATCTTTATATATGCCATACCACAACAACCATATATGAAACAAGTAATATTGGTAAGGCAGGATCTCAACCTTCCTAAGGGCAAACTAGGAGCGCAAGTAGCGCACGCAGCAGTAGCATGCTTTAACAAGACTAATTTTTTCAAAAAGAAGCGTTGGCTTGCTACTGGTATGAAAAAGATAGTTCTCAAAGTAAAAGATTTAGACCAGTTAAGAGAATTCTCCACTTTAGCAAAATCTGCAGGTCTTACAAATGCTATGATTGCAGATGCAGGCAGAACAACAGTGGATCCTGGAACAATAACTTGTCTTGGTATCGGTCCTGATGAAGAAGACAAGATTGACGCAATAACTGGCAAACTCAAGATGCTTTAGTTCTTAGTATTTCTTACTCCTATTTACTTCTACTCCTATTTATTCCTACTTCTATTTACTCCTACTTCTATTTACTCCTACTCCTACTCCTATTTACTTTTATTTATCTTTTTTTCTTATTTAGACTTATTTTGCATAAAGTATTTTCTGTTTTCTAGGGCAATATTTTTAAACTCCTTAAAAATCTCATTAATATAAGAGGTAGATAGAGGAAATATAGTGACAGAGAAACATAAACTTGCTTTTTCATATCACCCGATGGATGGGGCTTTTAGAGATATTAGGCTCAGCATTCCAGCTTTATTCTATAGAGAATTATTCAAACAATCAGATTCTTCTGATGATGATGTCTTCTTTGATGAACTTTCACCTGATAGGTTCAAAAAAGATCCTTTGGCTTTCCTTGAATTGATACATTCTCTTGACAATAAAGATATGATACTCCATAGTCAACCTTATTTCAAGCATGAGCATTTATGTAGATGTAATAAGCCTGAAGATGACTGTCTTGTAGCATCTGTTGTGAATAGTATGCTGATGACATATCTTGCACCTGAAGGGATTTGTGAAGGATTGATTCCTACTCCACAAGAAGACGTCAGGCTAAAAAAGACTCTGCCTGCTCTTTGTGATAAACTAAAGATCCCTACAGTTGATACAATATTTGCAGAAGATCTTATTTTAGGTTCAGAGAATCATGAGAGTGCACTGGAAACTCTTCATAGTTGGGAAGAAGGTTTTTACATAAAGCTCAGTAAGGCAGGAAATGGTCAAGGTAATTATCCTATGATACCTAATGGGCAATGTCTTAGTCAGCTTATAGATGTTGCAGTGGAGCTTGCAAATATAAATGTGAATTCTGATATGGTGCTTACAAGAAGAGCAGTAACACCTCATAGAAAATATGCATCTCATTATGGTGTCTTTACATTCCATGATAGAAATAAGACTCATGTTGTCTCAGGAATTCTGTGTTATAATCTTGATAGTCCAGAGACAGTGCATGGTGGAGAAGAGATTGGTAGGATTGCACTTACAGGAAATTATGTGGGAGAAAGATTAAAAAAAGAGGAAAGAGCTATCTTAAAAGCGCATGGTCTTAGAGATCCTAAACTCCCAAAGAAAGTCCAAGATATAGCAAAGAAAGTTGGGGACTATGCAGGAAAGCATGGAAGGTTGTTTACATGTTCTGAAGTAGTCCAAGATGTACAAGGTAATCATTATCTTATTGATGTAAATGGAGTTCCAGGGATTGGTGCAATTAGGAGGACAGAGTTCCCTCCTTGTGAAAAAGTAAGTCAAGCAAGATGTTGTAGGCTTGCAGCAAATATAATCATGGATAAATTGTATTCTTAGTGTTACACAATCTTTTTAAATCAAACATTTTTCTTTAGTCTATTCATGGGCTCATAGCTCAGCCTGGTTAGAGCGATAGACTCTTAATCTATAGGTCGGGGGTTCGAATACGGTCACTGACGTTCGGTACTTCCAAACGTCACCGTTTGAAAGTCCCCTTGAGCCCATGCCTTTTCTATTAGCTCAAGGCTCAAAAATTTTTGATTTTTCGCATCTTGAGCCCATGCCTTTCTATTAAGCTCAAGGCTCAAAAATCTTTGATTTTTCGCATCTTGAGCCCATGCCTTTTTCTTTTTTT
>CAZYEG010000013.1:1849-12154 GCA_964646365.1 uncultured Methanosarcinales archaeon | reverse complement strand
AAGATTCTTCATTAAACATATTTATCATATGATTAGAATATTGTTCTTGTGTTGTTACTTTAGAAATATATGGAATCGCTTCATCTTTTTTTAATTTAATTAGTTTACCTTGATTTGTGATAAATTCTTTACTTTTAGAATTGATAAAGTAATCTATATTTGCATTTAGATCAAGACAAGAAAATTTTTGTACTCCCATACCATCCTCTCTTTTAATTAGACCGCAGTCGGCAAGTTCATTAAGTGCAGGATATGCAACCTGTTTCTTTGAACCGATTTTTTTAACTATATCATTTACTGTCAGACTTGCCCCTTCTAACACTGTAAGTATCTTTATCTGAATTGGTTTGATTCCCCATTTCTCACGAAGTTCATGATATATTTTACTGTAATCCATACGACAACAGTTTATAATTTATATAATAATATATAAAATTTACTATTATACAATGGTAACTAAAGCGAAAGTTATAAAAAGAAGCATACAATAGTCATATGAATAAAGTAAATTTTATTGTTGGGGGGAAAACACATGAAAAAACAACAGATATGTGAAGAATTATTTTTAAAAGAATTACCAGCATGTGAAGAGTTCAAACATATGCCAAGAGAGTTTTGGCCACAAGTTTGGAAAATAAAAAACAAGAAAGTAGTCAATATTTTTACATTTGGCAAGGGTTGGAAAAGTCACGACATGGTTGATGATAAACACTACATTGGATAAAATGTCTACCGAAAACCAGCCAATAAAAGTTCCACTTCCAAATCATTTAGTTCCATATGTTATTGAAGAAGATGGGCAAAGGTGGATTAATGCAAATCTTGATGGAACAGGTTTTAGTTCTTACAGTGTTACTACCGATGGTCACTATGTTCTTTCTCCAGGCACACCTCAATTTGAACACAAACTTGATGAATTAGGTGTTCCATACACAGTTAGTTATGTAGATGATAACACAGGTGAAGTTGTAGATGAGTTAACGCTCCCGCTTCCAACTAGAGAAGATGTCATGAATCTCCCAGGAGATCTTCGACCAATGATTCTACAAGAAGGCAGCAAAACATATCTTCATAGGCACGATCCAAGATTTGGTTGGCAAAAATTTGAGATGAGGGGCGAAGATCATTATGCCGTTCCAACAGATTCACCAGCTTTTGAAGCTGTTCTTGCTGATGCAGGAATGTCTGCTCAAAAAGTCTACAATATAGATGACATTTTAGAAGGGTGATTAATATACAAAGAATACCTTTACCATTTCAGTTTACAAACGGAAAATCTAAGATACTTCTAGATATTTTTAATAGCAAGACTCCAGTCCCAATTAAGGAACTTAAACGTAAACATGGTAAATCAAAATATTATTCATTTCTTGAAGAGATTAAGAAGTTGAACGATTTTCTAAAAAGTAATTTCCCTTCATTCTTTCCAATTATAAAGACATCTCTTGGTAAAGATTCTCTGACAGGTCAAGAAGTAAAAGTCGCCCAAGGAATAGAACATGTTGAGGTAGAACAAAAACATGGATTGACAGTTCTTTATCTGATTTCTGATGACATCAGTCCGATTTAAGAGGATGAATGTCCAATTAATATGCCGCATGTCTTTAAAATTTTGACACCGCTTTATATTTCCTTGTTCATTCATTTCTAATATCAAAGTGAACAGAATAAACGGAGATGATGGAAATATGAATACAAAAGATTTAGAGATACTGTCTCACCTTAGACATGATGCAAGAGTCTCACTTACAAAGATGAGCAGGGAAACAAACATTCCTGTATCTACAATTTTTGATAAGCTTCATGCATTTGAAAAAAAATATATTCTCAGACACACTAGTCTTGTAGATTTTAAAAAATTAGGATATATGATAAGATCACATATCTCAATTAAATCCAATAAGGATAATCGCGAGTCGTTAGTAAAATTTCTGACAAAGAACAATTCTGTAAATTCTCTTTACAAGATTAACAATGGGTTTGATTTTATGTTTGAGGGGATATTTATTGATATTCAAGAGATGGAAAACTTCATTGAGATGCTTGAGGAGGACTATAATATTATCGATCACAAAGAGCATTTTGTGATTGAAGATATAAAGCGCGAATCTTTTCTTGCTGAACCATCAGTATTCTATGATAAACAATGAATAAATAAATGGAAAAAATAAACCAAAAATATTTAAATAAGATTAAATAACCTTATTAAACATTAAATAAGGTGATAAATATGGTACTAAAAACATTTAACGTGCAAGAAGATGTCTATAGAAAATTTTCCTGTTTTTGTAAGGGAAATGGGATAAGTATGAGCAAACAGATAGATTTCTTTATGAGATCTATAGTTGAAGAAGAACCAAAAGTTAAACAAGAGTATTTAGACAAACTGGGAAGATTAAGAAATGGGAAATTTACTAGGATAAAAAGTATTGCGGATAGGTATGGATTATGAAGTATGAGTTGGATATCTCTGATGAACTGGATAAGAAATTTGTCAAGCTTGCTAAAAAGAGCAAGAAACAACTAATTATTATTCATAAAAAAGTTAGAGAAATTCAAAATAATCCACATCATTACAAACCATTATCCAAAGATCTCAAAGGAATAAGAAGAGTTCACATTGACAAATCTTTTGTGCTGATATACGAGATTGATGAAAAGCAACAGGTTGTTCGATTTCTGGATTATGATCATCACGATAACATCTACTAAAAGAATAATCCAAACTTATATAAATCCAAAATACCATTTTTTCTTAAACGAGGTGATATTATGGGTATAGGAGAAATGTCTGCAGGGATGTCGATTATGTTTTCACTTATTACAGGGATTATTATGATTCCACTAAGTGCACTTGCTCTATTCCTAAGCGGTAAAATTTTTAAGAAAGATATTAAGTTTAGAAAAGCACTAATACCTGCAATTGTAATTTTTGTAGTTAGTTTTGCTATAAATATTTTAGGAACACTTTCAGGAAGTCTTGTAATAATAGCGGCTATTGGAGTATTATCATTCCTAGTTGGAGTAACTCTTTATCTGACACTGCCAAAATTTTTGCTCGGATTAGAATGGAAAGATTCTTTATTAATTGGCCTTATTTGGTTTGGTATTATGCTAGTTGTTGGACTTATTGTTGGTATAATTTCAGCTATTGTAGGAGTAATTATTGGACTCAAAGCAGCAGGAATTTAATTTTTTTTATTTTTTATTAAATTCAATTTTTCCGTCGACATATACACCTTTCTTTAATTCGACAGGTCTCCAAGAATCTTCAATTAATTCTGCTTCAAGCCATCCAGCAAGTTCTTCAGGGTTTCCTATTGTTGCAGAAAGTCCAACAATTTGCAGTCCAGCAAGAATCTCTTTTAGAAGTGTGATTATTATTTCAAGCGTTGGCCCTCTTCCAGCATCATTCAGAAGATGTATCTCATCAATCACCACAGTTTTTACATCTTTAAGCCATGGTGTATGGTGCCTTATCAAGCTATCAAGTTTTTCAGAAGTACATATGATTAAATCATAATCAGCCAAATAAGTATCAGATCTGTCTAAGTCTCCAATTGATATTGCAATCTTAAACAGATGTCCATATTTTTCTTTAAAATCATTGAATTTTTCTGTTGCAAGTGCCTTTAGCGGAACGATATAGATTGCCTTCCCCACTCTTTCAACAATTGCTTTTGTGAATGCGAGTTCAGCACATAAAGTTTTTCCTGAAGCTGTTGGAGAACAAATTAATTGCGATCTCCCTTCAAGAAGTCCTGCATTGACACATTTTTCTTGAACAGGCGTCAAGTCTCCAATCATCGAGAGAGACTTCTTTACATTATCTGGAATATCAATATCACTTAGTTTCATCTTTATACACAAGCTTGTGGTATACTACATAGCATTCTTTTTTTTCAATTATATCCTCTTTAACCATTGAAAGAACTTCATCAACATTTTTTTTCTTTTTTAATTTTTTTGAATATGGAATTTCCACATACTCAACTTTTTCATAGATTGCACAATCGGCATAATCACAGGAATTTACAACAATACTTTCTGAGATATCTTTGATAACATCGCCACGAATCAGGTCGACAAGAATATTAATTTCACTATTACCAACTTTTAATTTTGCCATCACTGAAGGGATTAAATAAGTAAGCACCTTATCTACTTCGCGGTCAGACATCATTATCATATCCTTCGCTGAGATTTTTGGTCTGATTATTGGCAATAATTCTTTCTTATCAAACTCTTTTAATTGATCAAAAAAGTTGTCTTCATCAAATTGTTTTAAAATATCAACACTTTCTCCACCATGTTTACTTTTTCGTGGTCTAATATTGACAAGCAATGGGATGTCTACCAGTCCAGTTATAAGAGCTGATCCAATTGGTAGATTCTTTATTTCATTTTCAGTTTCTAAAGTTATACCCTCGACAGAATTTGACACTGCCTTTAGGTCATTCGGGTTTGTAATCTTTAGTATTATTTGAGTAGTACATTGAGATAAAACATTTTTTTCAATTCTTGCAGGACGTTGTGATATTACGCAAAGACCCATTCCAAATTTTCTTCCTTCAGAAGCAATTGTTCGAAGTATTGAAGAGCTCTTTTTTTCTCCAAAAGATCTTTCTGGTACATAATTATGTGCTTCCTCTACTACTACAAAAAGTGGAGGCAATTGTTCTTTTTTTCGTTTCTCAAAAATATCTTTAAGAAGTTTATATACAATCATTTCCTGTAAATATGGATCAATCCCTTTCAGGTTTATTATTGAACACCGACCAGGACTCACTAACTCATTGTACGATGTTGGATCAAGAGAAAATATATCCAACTTTTTCACATACTCTATCACGCTGATTACGTTCCATTTTGCATTATTATCTTCTTGTTCAAGTGCCATTAACAATTCTGTTAATGAAAGAGTGTCCATGTTTTTCATTGCAGAGAATAGTACAGCCATCTGATTGCTTGAAAGTTTATTTGGAAGAAGATGAAGTAATTCCTGTTTATCCAGTTGTTCATTTAACTTTAGTGGATGTAAGTTTGGATTGAGTTTTGTATCTCCATATTCGGTGATTTTTTTCCTATACGCCATAGGTTTGATATCAAATTTCTTCATCGATTCAAGATCTTGTTCATTGTCATTAGCAGATTTCATTTCTGAATATTCTCCATGCGGATCAATAATCAACAATGGAACATTTTTCTCCATTATCTCTTCAAGTAAAACACCAACGGCATATGATTTACCTGCTCCAGATTTTGCTAAAACACAAACATGTTTTGTAAGAAGTTTCTTTAGGTCTAGACTAACCTTTATTTTTTTACCTTCAAGCATACCCATATATGCTCCTTTATCATAATTTTTTATCTTGATTACATCTTTAATAAAATCGTCACTAGCTTTAATTACTTCTGATCCAGGATCGATAGGAGTTCTTAGTGGTTTTAGATTACCATTGGCATCTTTATAACCAATCACTATTGCTTTTGCAATTGTTTTTTGAGAGTCTCTTATTAGTTCAATTATTTGGCAAAGTACATCTCCAGATTCTCTATGCATTATCTGAATGTACTCAAACTTTCTAATATCCTTATCAGCAGTAAATTCAAATTCAGAAGTTGTTGTTTTCCCTATAACTGTGCCGATAATCATAATAAAAAATAATTATCTCTATTTTAAATAGTTTTGGATTGCTTTTTTCCAATACATTTAAATAAGAATATTTCAACATCTTCTATGGTGATAATCATGGCAAAAAAAGCTGAAACAAATAAAGATGAACAAATAGGATATCATAAAGGCGCACTTTCAACTTTAGCAAAAGAAAGAGAAGAACTTATGAAGATTCTAAACATTGTTGAACAACTTATGCAGATGCATATAAAGGGACTTAAGGAACTTGGAGTAGATCTTGTAGAACAGGCAAAAGACCTAAAAAGTAAAAAACCTACAAAATCTAACAAGCAACTTGATGAGATGCTCTGAATGGAATTTTTTATTTGGGGTCACCCCAACATCTTATCACTACACAAGACAACACTTGAATTTACCAAAGATAAAGAAGTCACTCTAAAAGGTGACTGTATCGTAGGAGTAAAAGCAAATTATAAGCTAAAGGAAGTAAAAGAATTCATTAAAGACCGTGACAGTGTTGTGATAGAATTTTATTTTGGGAGTGAGTGTCTTGATTCGTTGACATTCCAACCTAACCCTAAATTTAATGATGAACACGAAATAGTGATTCGTAAATCAGAATTCATATCAAAACGAACATTGGGAATCAAATCCTCAAAGTCATCTTATGAACTTCATCGTTCTTTAATTCAGATTCTAAAAGATCCAAAAGCAAAAGTTAAAGTACTTATGAGATGAATATAAATGAAGAAAAAACAACTTTCCAAGTCGGACATTAAGCAGCTTAACAGTGAGATTGAAAAGTACAATATTCAGCTTGATAAAAAGGATAAAGTAGAAATTTTCGATAATTCGCTTGTAGTTGTCAATTCTTCACCATTTTTCTTTAAACATGATTCAGGATGGGTGCCTACACTAAAGTTGGAGCTGGAGAAGAGTCTTCTAAAAAAGGCTGTAGTTGATATGGGGGCCATTAAATTTGTAGTAAATGGAGCAGATGTGATGCGCCCAGGGATATCAGAGATTGATGAATCCATAAAGAATGGTGAGGTAATCAGCATTGTAGACATTAATAATAAGAAGCCAATTGCTATTGGGCAAGCTCTGGCATCAGGAGTAGAAATAAATCAGCAAGATAGTGGGAGATCCATTAAGAACATGCATTATATTGGAGATAAGATCTGGGAATCGATCAAGTAATTATTATTAAAAACAATAATATTTATTCCAAAAAAATATTCTTAAAGTAATTTCTTTATAAATTATAAAACACCCTATACAAAACTTTTATAAGCGACATACATTTCATTGAAAATAAGATGGCAATTTTCAATAAAGAAGAGGTTTCGGTTAATAAACACGTAATTTTAAAAAGTATTGACGACGGCAAAGTTTTTGTGTATCCAACAGATACAATATATGGTATTGGTTGTGATGCAACAAATGAAGATGCGGTAAAAAAAATACGTCAATTAAAACAGCGTCATGATAATCCTTTTTCTGTTATAGCACCATCAAAAGAATGGATTCTTGAAAATTGTGAAATCAGTGAAGAAAACGAAGGGTGGCTGGAAAAGATTCCTGGACCATATACCCTAATCTTAAAGTTAAAGAATAAAGACTCCATTGCGCCTTCAGTAAATGTTGGAATGGATACAGTTGGTGTAAGAATGCCTTCGCATTGGTTGTTAGATTTTTTCAATGAGTCAAAAAAACCAATAATCACAACAAGTGCTAACATTCAAGGGAAGAATAATATGACTAATCTTGAAGATCTAGATTCTGAATTAAAAGGAAATCTTGATTTTATTATTTATGATGGCGAGATTAAAGGACGTCCTTCCACTCTTGTACATCTACATCAAGATGAAGTAAGAATAAAAGAAAGATAATAAAAAAATAAAAAAATTTAGATGTATGGGCAGGTGTTTACGCCGCATTCAAGATCTGAACAAGGCACAACTTCTATTTCCCTATACTTTACTCTTCGAATATTACCATCAGTAATTGTAACTTTTACAAGATAATATCCATACTCTGCTTCGTCAGGGATTTCTAAGTTTAATTCTGCTGTTGCTATATCACTTGGTCCAACATCTCTCATTGTATCAGATCTTCTAAGTACACCTGAATTACCAACATTTCCATAATCCATATTAAGGATTGTTGCTGTAACTCTTGCACTCTTCATATCGTAATTACCCATGTTTTCAAATGCTACATAAAGGTGTAGATCATTTCCTGGGCATACTACGTCGTTATTTATTTTTAGAGTGTTTATGTATACTTTTTCCCTTGGATACTTGACTACTGGAGGAGCTTTTACAGTTATCACGAATGATTGCTCATCACTAAGATTGCCATCTGTAACATTTACAGTTACATGGTGTACTCCAACATCATTTTCAGTAATTGCCCATGTGATAAGTCCTGTGTCCCATGCGATATTCATTCCAAGTGGCATTTGACTTAATGACCATATAGGTGTGCCTACTCCATTATAGAATGCATCCACATCATAATTAAATGAAGGTATTGGGGCATTATTTTCAGGGATCTGTATAACACTTACTGGAGGTGTCGTAGTAATGAAAAGAGATGCATTCCTTACAACTGTTAATGTAAAGTTTGATCCTACACCATTACAGCTTACACTTACAAGTTTGCCGCTGTCATAATAATCTGTTACAAGGTCTTGTACTATAAGATCATTACCAGACATTGATAGGTTATAGTTGCTGTCGTGACCAGTAATTGTTACAACTTCACTGTCGTCAGGATCGTGGCATGCACCAACAATATTGTTGTAAACCATTGTTCCGTCAATACTGTTCCATAATATACTTTGATCAGCCAAAACATCCCAATAAGCAGTACCATTAACAATATTAATTGTTACTGTAGCAGTTGCTGTTGCTCCATCAGTATCTTTCACTCTATATACAAAGCTGTCTGCTCCAATCTGTCCAGCAAAAGACGTATAATTTAATTGTCCACCTTGTAGTGTTACATAACCTTTTAGAGGAACAACTGTAATTGTATCAATTCCAGGCACTATATCTTCTAGATCAAAGTCATTTGATAATACATTAATCATAACTGATCCGCCAGAGTAACCAACAGTTGCGCTGTCATTTAATGCAACAGGTGGGTCATTAACCGGATATACATATACTTGCATAGTGCTTGCTGCGCTAGATAGAATTCCATCATATGCTGTAAAGTCACAAGTTGCATAACCATTGTAATTAGGTAGTGCTGTAAAGTTAACAACTCCATCAGCGTAAATATTTACAATGTGATTAACTGTGTCATTACATGTGTATGTATATGTTAGATTATCTCCATCTGGATCGATGAAATAATTATCTAGGTCAAGTGTGTCATGATACGTATCCTCAGCATAAGTTACATTTGGAATTGTTCCGTTAAGAACAGGTCTATCATTTGTTCCATTGACATTGATATATACAGTTGCAATATTTGAATAAGCTAGTCCATCATACGCTCTATATGTAAAGCTATCAATTCCTGCATAATTTGTATGTGGTACATAGATAATTGAGCCATTGCTATTTACTGACACACTACCATGTGCTGGGTTTGAGCTAACTAAAGGTGTGATAACAGGTGAATCTACGTCGCTGTCATTAACAAGTATTCCACGTGCTAAAACATATAGTGTTGTATCTTCTGGTGTGTTATAATAATCATCCTGTGCAACAGGTGCATCATTTACTGGAATAACACGAACTTGCATATTATTGCTTACATTACTATATAGGCTTCCATCATATGCTGTAAAGTTACATGTTGCATATCCATTGTAATTTAATAATGCTGTAAAGTTAACAACTCCATCGGCACTAATGTTTACAATGTGATTAACTGTATCATTACATACATATGTATATGTCAAGTTATCACCTTCTGGATCAACAAAATAGTTGTCAAGATCAAGAGTGTCATCATGTGTATCTTCAAGATAACTTACATCTGGAATTGTATTATTGTTTTCTGGTGGGTCATTGCTACCGTTAACAGTGATTGTAACATTTGCAATACCACTAAGCACTGTTCCATCATGTGCTCTATACTTGAATTCATCAAAGCCATTAAAGTTAGGGTTTGGTGTATAAACAAATGCTCCATCTGGGTTCAATGTAAGTGCACCATTTGATGTTGTGCTATATACACTTACTGAAAGTGTATCATTATCTAAGTCTGAATCGTTTACTAAAACACCCTGACTTACAAGTACTGTTAATACTGCATCTTCTGTTACAATGTATGAATCATTTCTTACTATAGCAGCATGGTTAGGGTTTATTACATTAACACTAACAGTTGCGTTATTACTTGTTAAGCTTGCATCGTTACAGTTGTATACTATTGTATCTGCTCCAATGTATCCAGCAATAGGAATATATTGTAGATTTGGTGCAGTTCCACTAAGTCCACCATGTGCAGGACCACTAACAATATTGTAAGATAGTGTGTCGTTTTCTGCATCTGAACAATCTAGTACAAAAGGTACAGGTGTATTTAGTGTAGTATTCACAGCAACGTCATTAGCAACTGGTGCAGTGTTTGGTGTTTTTACATTAATATCAACAGTTGCGTTATTACTTGTTAAGCTTGCATCGTTACAGTTGTATACTATTGTA
>CAZYEG010000013.1:0-1749 GCA_964646365.1 uncultured Methanosarcinales archaeon | reverse complement strand
GGTGCAGTTCCACTAAGTCCACCATGTGCAGGACCACTAACAATATTGTAAGATATTGTGTCATTGTCTGCATCTGAACAATCTAGTACAAAAGGTACAGGTGTATTTAGCGTAGTATTAACTCCAACATTGTTTGCAACTGGTGCAACATTTGCTCCATTAACAATAATATTTGCGGTTGTAATATTACTTGCAGCATGTGCATCCATTGCAACATATCTAAATGAGTCTACTCCAGAGAAACCAGTATTTGGAACATAAACAAAAGATCCATCTGATGAAAGATTGACAGTTCCACTACTTGCAGTTATTACAAGAGCTGCACTTAGTACGTCATTGTCAGAATCTGTATCGTTAGCAAGTACTCCGGTTAAAGCGTCTCTAACAATAGCAATATTCTCAGTTGTATAATATGTATCATCTCTTGCGTGTGGTGCATAGTTCCTATCGACAACAGTTATTGTGACAGTTGCGATATTACCTAAACTAATTCCATCATATACTCTATAATTGAATGTGTCTATTCCATGGAAGTTGGTATTAGGTGTGTAAAGGAATGAACCATCTGTTGCAAGTGTAACGGAACCATTAGTTGGATTTCCAGCAGGAAGTGCAAATAATGTATTATTTTCTACATCCGTATCATTTACTAAAACACCCTGAACAGCATTAACAATTAGTGGTGTGTTTTCTGTTGTTGAATATTCATCATCAATTGCCACAGGTGCATCATTGTGTGAAGTAATATTAATATATACAGTAGCAAAATTGCTAAAAAGTGCACCATCAGTAGCCATATAAGCAAAGCTATCAGTTCCAAAATAATTTGAATTAGGTGTGTAATTAAATGAACCATCTATATTTAGTGATAGTGTTCCGTTTGTTGTAATTGAAACTAGTGTTACGTTAAGTTCATCATTTTCTGGATCTATATCATTATTAAGAATACTACTGGAAGTAGTCACAATAAGTTGAGCATCTTCCATAGTCATGTATCGATCATCAACTGCAATTGGTGCATCATTGCCACGTGCAATAGTAATTGTTACTGTAGCAGTATTGCTTAAATCAGTTCCATCAAATGCTTTATATGAAAAGGTATCTATACCATAAAAGTTTAGATTTGGTGTATAAACAAAAGATCCATTATTATTTAGTGATAGTGTTCCATGGCTTGTTGTGCTGTATGCAAGTGCAGTTAATGTATTTAGATCTGCATCTGTATCATTTACAAGCACGCCTTCTGTTGAGAATACCACTAGAGGTGTATCTTCTATTCCTTGATACTCATCGTCCATTGCAACTGGTGCATGGTTTAATATGAATGCGATGTTAGATGGTTTCTCTGTTGAATATAAACTTCCATCATATGCTTTTGCTTGACAATAAATTATATTGCCTGCAATACATCCAGGTGCAGCACACGTATAAGTGTTTGTTGTACTATAGTTTTGCAATTGAACTCCAGTGCTTCCGCTTCTAAATTCATAGTAATATGAAATGGAATCTCCATCAGCATCTGTTGAACCACTTGCTGTACATGTGAATGTATCACCAACATATCCAGAGATTGGACTTAGTAGTACATTTAATGGCATTGTCGGTGGTGTGTTAAGTATGCTTGCTGGGTTTGATTGTTTCTCTGGTGAATAACTATTTCCATCATACGCTTTAGCGTCACAGTATATTGTGTCACTAGGTGCACAGTTTGGTCCAGTACATGTGTATGTGTTATCAGTTGAATAAGTC
>CAZYEG010000012.1:0-12666 GCA_964646365.1 uncultured Methanosarcinales archaeon | reverse complement strand
GTCTTGCATAGTCAATGCTACTAATTGTTGGTGCTTGGGAATCAAGGAATACATCCTGTTGGACGCTGTTGAAATTTCCAGCGGTATCGAAAACTTTTACGATTACTGTGTTTGTTCCATCTTGAAGTGAAATTGATTCTCTAAATGATCCACTGATTGTCCTGTTAATGATTGGTGCAGGAAGCGGGTCACAACTTTGTGTTAATGCGGTTACGTTGTTTGTATTGTTTATATGATCAAAAGGTGTTCTTATAATAAGTGGATCAGATTTTGCTCCTTCGTTGCATGAATCATCTCTTGCACTTACACGATATGTATATTGGCTGTTTGTTCTGACACTGTTATCGTAATATGCATTAAGTTGAGTGATAGCAATAGGATTACCTGTGCTTATATCGTCTCTATATACAAGATATTCAGTAGAGTTAACAACTGTGTCCCACGTGATTGATACACTGGTTGGACCAGTAGATGTGTTTCTTATGTTTCTTACTTTTTCTGGTGGGGTTGTGTCTGATTGATCAACGTAATTGTATATGACTAATTGCACATCTTCTGTTACGTTTCCTATTAATGTAAGAGAAGTTGAGTTCCATCTGGTTGGAATTGTACGCATATTAAGTGATGGTGCGCTTTGGTCTATAGCGATTGTTCCAGATTCTTCAGCAGAATTGTTGAATAGATCAATTGCTTTGACTTTGATAGTGTTTGAATTTCTAGTAACGTCAAGAGGGATTGATGTGAAAGTGTAAATACCTGTTTCGTCTGTCTGTTGTGTTGCAACAACTAAGTTGTTGACATATATGTATAGTGTTGATTGATTCTCAGTTGTAACAGTTAGTGGTATGGAGTTTTGGTTGGTTATTGTTGGTAATGTAAAATCGATTGTTGGTGGGATTAAGTCGATTCCTGCGATAAAATCCATGACTGTGGATTCTCCGCAATTACCAGATTCATCGCATGATCTGATTTGGTATTTGTATTTGGTTCTTTCTACAAGATTTGTGAGTGAAGTAGAATGAGATTCTGTGAGAGTTGCATCAGTTTGTTCATTATCAAAAAGAGTGTATTGATTATAGAATGTTTCTGTTGCGTAATAAATTGTGCTTGTTGCAGGTTCATCTGTTTGCCAATTGATTCTTATAGTGTTTGCTGTTGAATCTGAAAGGTTTGTGTTTTGTATAGTTGGTGGAGTTACATCAGGCTCTATTGTCATAACCGCGGTACTTACTCTTGCACCTTGATTGAATGATGAATCGAATGCAGCGACTTCAATAAAATAGTCTGTACCAGGAGTGAGATTTGTGAATATATGACTGTTTGTTGTTACATTTGCAAGGTTCAGTCCATCAAGGAACACCATGTAACCTGCAAGATCTGATTCTGAATTTATTGCCCAACTTGCTCTAATACTGGTTCTAGTGGCATTAGCTGAAAGAGCTACAGGTTGTGCGGGAGGAGTTGCATCAAGTGTTCGAAACTGTGTTATTGATGTGTTTGCCGAGCCGCCTGTACCTGCTGAGAAAATACTATAATAGTAATTTTTATCATCAATTAGATTGTTTAATGTTATGGAATGGGATGTTTTTGTTGTATAATCAACTGCATTTAGTCCAAGAGCTGATGTTAGTCCATATTTGACTTCGGAATTTGCTAAAACGTCGGTTTGCCATGTGATAACAGCAGCATCTGCGCTAGGTGCGACTTGTACATTTGAGATAGATAGAGCATGTGAAACGGGAAATAGCATAATAAGTTCTATTAAGAATATTGCTAAAATGTTCAATGGCTTCATCTTATGATTTGTTTTCATTTTTGTTGTTTAAATAATTAACTAAATTCGGGTTTTAAGTAGTCTAAATGCTCAATATTATTGATCTCTTGAAATATTCTGAAGTTTTCATATAGAGCATGAATGTCTGTTTCTGATGATAGCGTGGATGTATCTGGTTTTGGAATCTGTTCAAGTACATGGAATGTTATATGATTAAGATCTTCAATGTTTTCTGCTCGGTATGTCCAATTAAAATTGTATCCACCATAGAAGTTTGTGTCAGCGTCCATGAGCATGAGTTTTGTTGTATATATAGTGTCTTCGCTACCAATTATTTCAATTTCTTTTTTGAATTGTGAGGATTTGTTAAGAGAAAAGTATACATTGTGATCATATTCTTGATTCGATAGTATTATACTTAGCGTGTCACCTATGCCCATACTGTATGATGTTGCTGCAGGATTGTTGATAGAGTGTTTTCTTAAACTGATATTGAATTTTTTTAATTTTGGCATTTGTACTTGAATAAGTGATGAGCTTGATGTGATTTGTTTGCTTGTTTTTAGATAGCCATCTTTTTCGGCTACAACAAATCCGCCTTTACAGTTAGATGGTAAGCCTGTGGTTAGTCTTCCACCGTCTGGATCTGTTGAACCGAGAGGGCATGTGAAAGCTAAACAGTTTAAGGATAAATTAACGTTTGGCAGTTCCCAGTTTACAAATCCGTCAACATCACCAAGTGCTGCAATTTCATAGTTGCCTTCTAGATTTTGGCATCTTGTTAGATCTTGTCCTTCTACCTCAAAGATTGTTGTTCCTGTGTTTCTTCTGTTGCCTTGGTTGTGATCTACAAGTACAGGGAAAGCGAAACGGAACGTATATCCGCTTCCTTTGTATGATTCTGAATCATATATTGTTGTAAGAATAGGATACTCTACATCGTATGTGAAATGATAAGCATTTATGCATATGAAACTGAGATATTGCTGGTTTCCTTCTCCCATTCTGGATGACATGACACCGTTTTCAGAAGGTCTTGATACAAGTCTGAGTGGCCATGAAGGTAAGTGTTTGAATGAAACTTTCATTTCGCTGTGATCATTTTCTATTGAATCAAAATAAAGATGGAAATAATCATAAGCGTCTTCTGGAAGTGGTTCATCAGGGAAATAATCTGGAAGTGCAACATTGTCAAAGAGATCTCTTTGTTCTTGCTCTGTCATAAGTTTTCTTGCGACATCCTCGTCTGTTACCCGGTCATATTTTTGATATATTTCCTCTTCTTCAAGAAATGGTGGATGGTCAGTGTTTTTGACTCGTACTCTTGGTAGGTTGTTATAAACCATAGTCTTTATTTCTTCTTTTAATGCAGGTACTGTCCAAATCTTTGGGCTGCATGAGAAGTCCATTCCTGAAAAAGGTATATCTTGATTCATGGCCATCAAGTCTATTGTAAGATTTTCAAAGAACATGTAATCGTTTTCTTTTTCTATAATTTCTTTTGCAAGATCGTAAGCCCGTTTGAATCTTACAGGAAGGATGGATCTGAAGTATTTTATTTTGCTACTTTCCTGTTTGCCTTTAACGTTTGCTTTTATTGGATATATTGCGTTAATGATGATGTCTTCTGCGTTTATGATTGCAATGACTTCCAATTCACCTTGAGATTCTATATTATAACGGTCTTTTAGTGGTGCGAAATCTTGAAGGCAAGTTATTGTGTCATTTATTATTACACCTTGAAGTGAATCTTCGATATCTTCTAAATCAGGGATATTGTATTCGCCATCATAATGCCAGAACGGTATTTTCAGGATTCCATCTGGGTCGTAATTTAGAAAAGATCTTGGTGTATTTGTGATGTCTGCTGGGATACTCATAAATCCACTTTGCATACCTAATTGCCCTACTCGTGTTTTCCCAGCATTATAGAGGCATGTCTCAAAATATTCTTTAATTGGGACAAGTTCTGGTTCAACAACAAGTTCCTCTTCATCAAATTGAATAGATTTGTCTTTAATTAGGAAAAAAGCGGCAAATGCTATTAGAATTACAATGCCTATTATTATGAATACTGTTATCTGACCCCTTTTTTTACTCATAGACCGATTTTAGGTCGCTGAATATATAAATGTTTGGGATGAAAAACCTTCTAAATGCTTTATAATAGTCTTTAACCATAAACTATAAAAACATCAAGCGAATTTTTCTTCTTATGAAAGTTGACGAAGAGCTCATAAAACATGTAGCTGATGTGGCGAGATTAAAACTCTCTGATGATGAAGTTGGAAAGTTTGTGCCGCAATTAAAGGAGATTTTAGAATATTTTGAGGTTCTTGGTAAAGTTCAAGTTGAAACTGAGCCATCTTTTCAACCAGTTGAGATGAAGAATAGGTTAAGAGAGGATAAGATTACGAAAAGTTTGTCACAGGATGATGCACTTAAGCTTTCAAAAAATAAAGATGGATATTTTTTAGGTCCAAAGGCAGTATAAAATGATAAAAGATTTTGTTTCAAAAGTAAAGAAAGGAGAGATTGATGTAGTTGAGCATACTAAAAAAGTGCTTGCTAAGATAAAAAAATTGAATGAAGAGTATAATTATTTTAATGTTATTTCTGAAGAAGAGGCTCTAAAACAAGCAGAGGAAGTTCAGAAGAATCCTAAAGGAAAACTTTGTGGTGTTCCTGTTTCAGTAAAAGATTGTATTGTTGTAAAGGATGTTGAGTCCAGAGCTGGATCAAACATTCTTGATGGTTATGTGCCTGTGTTTGATGCAACTGCAATTGAACAAGTCAAAAAAGAAGGCGGTATAATTATTGGAAAAACTGCACAGGATGCATTTGGTTTTGGAAGTTTTTCTGTAAATGTTGGCGTTAATATGAAAGTTCCATTAAATCCAGTTGATAAAGACAGAAGTTGTGGTGGAAGTTCAGGTGGAAGCGGCGGTATTACTGCTATTGCAGATTTTCCTCACATTAGTCTTGGTGAAAGTACGGGTGGATCGATTGAATCTCCTGCATCATTTTGTGGAGTTATTGGTTTTTGTCCAACTTATGGGTTAGTTTCCAGGTATGGATTAATGGATTATGGAAATTCGCTTGACAAGATCGGTCCAATGTCAAAATCAATTAAGGATGTTGCACTTATGTTAAATGTAATTGCAGGATTTGATGATAAGGATTCTACATCTGTTGAAAAAGATAAAGAGGATTATGAAAAATATCTTAAGGATGATGTTAAGGGTCTGAAGATAGGTGTCGTTAGTGATTTTATGGGTGATGAGAAATGCAGCCCAGAGATTGTGGGAGCAATTAATGAAACTCTTGATAAATTAGAATCGAAGGGAGCAATTGTTGACAGGAACGTTGTGATTAATACTTCTCCATTACATCTTGCTACTTATTATATAATAGCTATGAGTGAAGCCTCAACAAATCTTGCGAAGTATTGCGGTATGAGATATGGAAAACATGGCGAGATGGATGAAGGATTTAATGATTATTTTAGTAAAGTCAGGAGTGAAAACCTGAACGATGAAAGCAAAAGAAGAATTGTTGTTGGAACATTTGCAAGAATGAGTGGTTTTAGAGATGCTTACTATATTAAGGCTGCAAAAGTCAGGACAATGATAATTGATGAGTATAAGAAAGCATTTGAGAAATATGATGTTCTTGTTAGTCCGGTGACACCTTATGTTGCTCCTAAGTTTTCAGATATTGATAAGATGACTCCTCTACAGAATTATATGGCAGATATTATGACTGCTGGTCCAAATTTAGCAGGAATTCCTCATATGAGTTTCCCAGTAGGAGAGGATAGTCAGGGGATGCCTGTTGGTATGATGGTTATGGCAAAACATTTTGCTGAAAAAGAATTGATAAAAGTAGGTACTGTATTAGAAGATGATTGAATATAATTTTGATTCGGATGTAGTAATTGGTCTTGAGATTCATGTAGAATTAAATACAAAATCTAAATTGTTTTGTGGATGTAAGCGTGAAGGGAGTGATGGTGAAGAGCCAAATACAAGAGTTTGTCCTGTTTGTCTTGGTCAACCAGGTTCTAAGCCGGTATTGAATAAAGAGGCACTTACTATGTCAATGAAGCTTGCGCTTGCACTTGAATGCACGCTGGCACCAGAATTAGTTTTTTCAAGAAAATCATATTTCTATCCAGATCTGGCAAAGAACTATCAAATAAGTCAGTTTGAGTTGCCGCTTGGTGAAGGTGGAGTGTTGAAACTTTCCTCCGGTAAGAAGATTGGCATTACGCGTGTTCATATGGAAGAAGATCCAGCATCACTTGTTCATCCTGCAGGAATGAGAGAGTCAGGATATGTATTGGTTGATTATAATCGTTCAGGAGATCCGTTATGCGAAGTTGTTTCTGAACCAGACATGAGAAGCCCTGAAGAGGCTCGTGACTTTATGAAAGAGTTGATTACGGTTTTGGATTATTTGGAAGTGTTTGATGTTGATACCTGTATAATTAAGGCTGATGCGAATATTTCAATTAAAGAGTCAGGCTATATTCGTGCAGAGATAAAGAATGTTACAGGGTTTAAAGAAATTGAAAGAGCTCTTAATTATGAATTGCAAAGACAAAAACATGATGTTGCTGAAGGGAAAAAACTTATTCTTGAGACAAGAGGATGGGACGCGGATAAAGGCATAACATATTCAATGAGAACAAAAGAAACAAGTGAAGATTATGGTTATATTATTGATCCAGATTTAGTTAAGATTGAGATTACAAAAGAGATGGTTGATGGTGTTCGGTCGGATATGCCTGAGCTTGCACAAGATAAACTTGAGAAGTTTAAAACAAAACATAATATTGCTGATGATACTGCAAAAGTTCTTGCAAAAGATAAGGAACTTGCTTTTGTGTTTGAGAAAGTTTCTGCAGAAGTTGATTCTGGTCTTGCATCTAAGTGGATTCGAAGAGAACTTTCAAGGGTACTTAACTATGCAAAGAAGAAGTTGTCAGAAGTTGAACTTAATGAGACACATTTGATTGATTTGTTGAAACTGGTTGAACAGAAGAAAATCACTGATAATGTTGCACAAAAGATTCTTGAAGAACTTGTAAAAAAACCTTTTGATGTAAATGAATATGTAAAAAAAGAAGGGCTTGAGGCTGTTTCTGATTCATCTGAATTGGAAAAGTTTGTTAAAGAAGCAATGGATGAGAATCCTAAAGCTGTTGAAGATATTAAGGCGGGTAATGAGAAATCTATAAATTTTATTCTTGGTCAGGTCATGAGAAAGAGTCGTGGTAAAGCGTCACCAAAAGAAGTTCATGATATAATTAAAACACTTATCTGATTATTTTGTTTAAATTTTCTATAATTCTTTTTTCAAAATCTGCAACCTTTTCTCCATCAGAACGTTGTGATGAAAGTGTGTTGATAAGATCTTTTGTTAAATCTACTTCTTGATCTTCTGTTATATTAGGAATCTTAATTTGTCCGACATGTTCTTTGATTAGATCGTTTTCAATTTGATCTGGAGATGATGCATCAACTTTGATTTCTTCAAACTCTTTTGAGTGGAGTTGGTTGGTGTTTTTGAGTATAAGGTAGGCATCTTTTTGATATATTTTTTCGAATATAGATTTGAAATCAATATCTGAACGTTTCCCAGTCTCTAAAATTCCTTCAATCCTGATTGTTACAATCTTGTTTGTGAGTTCAGTGTTTTCAATTTCTGTTAGAATGTCATTCTCTATTTGAGTTGGTGTTTTGTGGTCTGTTTTAAGTTTTATATGATGTGTCTTGAATAGTTCTATTGGTATGAACTCTGGCATGAAGTTGTTGACTATTAGGAATCCTCCATGATGAAGTTTTTCAAGTTCGGAAAAAGAGTTTGGGAATAATGGTCCAGGATAACATATGTTTTTGTAATCTTGAATGTTTTCTGTCTTTACAAAGTGTGGATGTCCGCCAGCGTAGTAGTTGAAGTTTTTTGGCAGTAAGGAGATGTCTTGAGAATCCATCTTTTCAAGTTCTTTTGGTTTCAATTCTGTTAGTAGTGTGTGAAATAGGAAAATTTTATTTCCGGGTTCGTTTTCGATTGAATAGTCGAGGGCTTCGTATATCTTTTTGTCAAGCATTCCACGTTTGCCGATGATGCCTGTTAATTTTGTTTCTGTTTTTTGGTCTGTTGTAAATTTTAATTTCAGTTTTTGATCTTCTGTCACTTCTCCTCGACATACATTTTCAAAGAGTCCTGCGCTTTCTAAGACATCAATCATGGTTTTTCCTGAAGGTGAGAAATCGTGGCTTCCAGGGATTCCGTAGACAGGGATGTTTTTTTCTTTGAGTTGTTTGAGACGTTTAACTACGGCTTTTAATTTGTCTATTGAAGGAAGAGGAGTGTTAAATAAGTCACCAGCAATTACTACGAAGTCAACTTGCTTTTCTATAGATATGTCTATAGCTTTATTGAATGCATCAGTACTGATGTTTGAGAGTTTTGGTTCTCTCCAGCTTCCGATGTGGCAATCTGCAAGGTGAGCGAATTTCATATGAGTTAGAAGTGGATGTGTATTTAAAATATTAATGGATTTTTATGCTGGCTCTAAGTATAATCTCACTTCAGTTATCTCAGATATGGCTTCACTACTATTGTATACGACTCCAGAACTGGCTTTTAGCACTTCTTCTTCTAGCGCATCTAGTGTAGTTTGATCATTACCTATAAGAGCGGCAATTTGTGATTTAGTTATACGATAGTGGTCGTCACAGTCAAAGCTATGATATTCTCTGCAAAGTGCTTTGCATGGAAGTTCTGGCATGTGTTCTTCTATGTCTTGCAATAACTCTCCTTCAGATTCATATTGTGCACGATACTCTTCTATGATTTCTCGTGTATGTTCGTAATGTGTCTGATTTCGTTTTAGTCCCATACGTACAGCTAACAAAGAATAAGCACATTCCCTAACCATATTAGAGATATCGCCGTTCGGATCCATCTTTTTAAAGAATGTAGAATAAAATATAAAGTTTAGGACTATAAAGTATATATTTTCGTAATGATTACATTATATCTTCGAGTGCTATAAGATCTGCTCGTAATTGTCTGAATCTTGGTAGAACTGTTTCTCTGAAACCCCCAACAATAGTTGCATCAAAGGAATCTAATAATACACGAGGTAGATTGTTTTTAATTTTTGGATATTCTTTCATCCAGCCTTGGACTATTTTTATATATTTTGTTAATGATGCTAGGACTTCTTTGTGATCAATGCCATTTTTTAAACGTGATTCAAGATCTTCAATTTCTCTTATTAATTCATTTAATTGACCAATAACATTATAACAAAATGCTCCATTTTTTATAGCTTCTTTACTGAAATTTTGTTTTCTGATGAAAAGAATTTGATGTCCAAGAATTTCTTGAATGTGTGATAATCTATTTACGTTTTGTTCGATTTCGTTCGCGATTAATCCCCAATTTCTATTTACACGTCCTGCATAATTTTTTAGTCCATGTGTTTCAGGTAGTTTTGTATTATTCATAGTTTCACTCCATTGAAACTGTTAGGTGTAGTATTTAATTTTTGTGCTTTTACAAGGTCGTCAAAGAATGGAATTTTAATAGGTGTTGCAAATTTAGTAAAATTGGATGTGACTATTGCTTCTCCTTTGTCGAGAGATGCAATGTTTTGTGAGTCTGTGGAAAGATCCTGTGCTGCTGATTCTATGATTGCTTGACGTTCAGGTCCCATCTCGATTCCAAGTATAATTTTTGTATTCATGTTTGCGAGGATTTGTCTTGGAATTAATGAAGGAAGCTGTGTGATTGCGGTGAGGCCAACTTTGAATTTTCGTCCTTCTCTTGCTATGGTTGAGAATATGTTTGAACCTTTTTCGAGAACTTCTTTGCCTAGAACTCTTGGAGCTTCCTCGAGAATAACAGAGATTACAGGTTTGTCTTTGAGCGTCCCGTTGTTTTTGTAGTATTTGTATTTGTTGAATACTTCAGTTGTGATTAGACTTCCAATAAGTATTTCTTGTGGACCAGAGAAGGATGATGTGTCGATAACTACAGTTTTTGAATTTTCAAGTTCTGAGATTATATCAGAGACTGTAGATTCCCCAGCGTTTGAATCATAGATACCTTTGAAAAACATATTATTTTCGTTACATTCAATTTCAAGTAGAGAAATAAGACGTCTTTTTATTACGCTTAGTGTTGATTCTTCAAATCGTACTCCGATAGGTAGAGGTTGGCTGGTTATGATTGATTCAATCCAGTTTTCTTTGTACTCTTGATAATAGCTAGATAGTGCTTGGAGTTGTGGGTCTGACCAATTTACTACACCGTTAAAGTGCCGTGGCCTAAGTTTGCTGATGTTGATCTTTAGTGATCTTGTTCCGGGAGGAGGATTGCTAGATGTATAGTAGATTAGGCGCTCTTTTTTTGCATGATCTTTTAATCCTAGTCCGTTTCTTCCATAATATTCGTCGTGAGGGTCAAGCACAAGAAATCCACAGTAATCTTTGTCTAATGTGTTCCAAAGTATTACGGATGTTAGGTTTGATTTTCCTCGTCCTGTGGTTGCAGGGATAAGTATGTGATGTGAAAGAACTTTTTCTCCAGGAAGATTGATTTTTACATTTAATTCTTTAGATCCAGATCTGAGATTTCCTAAGTAAAGTGGGTTTGCTGGAGTTGTAATAAATGAAAGGTCAGATTCCTCTATGTCTCTTGCCATTGAAAAGAATTTTGGAAGAGTTTTACATGCTCTTGCGTGGGTGTCATTTATTGTTATGAGACTTTTAAGAAGAGCTAGATTATAATTTCTTAATTTATTTTGCATGAAATCTGTAGAATTTTCTTCTTCGAGATTTAGTCCAGATATAAGTTCAAGATTCTGTTGTGAGATTTGGCTTCCGAAAAGTAGTCCGTACGCTTGAAGCATGAATTTTTCTTTTTTTTCGTTTTCGCATATGAGAAGTTCGCCAAGTTCGATGTCAATTTTTGATTTCTGTCTTAGAAATATCTTGTTGAAATCCCCACCAATAATCTGCCCTTTAATCATACTCTGGAATAATTATTCTGGCTTTATATTATTTATTGTTATGAAGTTAAAAATAAGAAAAAAATAAAAAATTAATACACTTCTATCTCTTTGTTTGTTCTGCTTAAAGTAATGTTTTTTACAGAACCTAAGTCGCTGATTTTGTTTATACGAAGTAGGTTTGGAGATTTTGTGTAGAGCAAATCTTCTATATACAAAGAACGTTCTACATTAGGTGACCAATATTGGGATGATCCCATTGAGTGGTCTACAAGTCCTCGAAGTTCGATGTTCTCTTCTGATATGTTGAAGACAAATGCTCCGTTGTAGTTCTTTTCTGGATTGTCGTAATCATAGTTGTATACAGGTATTACGAGCATGTTTTTCTCTTTTGAGAAAAGGAATGCTTTGTGTTCGTATTCTGCACTTGAACCAGATCTTCTTGAATCAGACACGTATTTTGCGATCTCTTTTGGGCTAGATACATCTGTTACGTCAAAGAGTGAAATTTTTAGTCCTTGTGTCCTGCCCTCTTCTGATGCATCTCGTCCAATTCCGATGATTGTGTTTTCGTCGTAAGGATGAAGATATCTTGAAAATCCAGGGATTTTTAATTCTCCAAGCTCTTTTATGTTTGTTGGTTCGCTAAGATCTATTACGAAGAATGGGTCGATCTGTCTGAATGTTACCATATATAGCTTATCCCCCATGAAACGTGTAGAATAGATTCTTTCATTCTCTGCAAGGCCTGTTAATTCTCCTATGATTTCTAGATCGTTGTCAAGTGTAAAGATATTGTTTGTTGATTCGGTTCTATCTTCATTAAATCTAGACCATCTGCTGTTTAGTGTTGTTGCAATCCGGAATATGTTGTTATTTTCATCCATTGAAAACTGGTTGATAATTTGTCCAGGAACTTTTCCATCTGCAATAGGGTCGATATTAAGTCCGTCGATTTTGATTTTATGGATGACGGTGTACTCGAAATATTTGTATTCTTCAAGTTTCTTTTTAAGATCTTTTTGGACTTGATCTTGTATGTCTTCCTGTTCGTCGTATGTAAGACTCTGTAGATGATATTGGTAGACTGTGTAGATCTTCTGTTCTTTCTCTGCTTGTGAGAGGACATCGTTATCGGTATTTTTTATTTTTTCGATAAGTGTTTTGTCGTCTTCAGAAAGCATAGGTTCTAGAGTGCTCATCAGAATCTCTTGTTCTAGTTCATACTCGTTGATGTATTCATGGTATGTTATGAATATGTTTTCGTTAGACATGTACATATTATTCCCATACTCAATAAGGAGTGATTTTGATGTTATTTCTTTATCACTGTCTGAGATGTCTATTGCATGGATGTTTGCAAATGATGGACTATTGTATGGTACAGAGAAATAATGTATGTCCCTAAGTGGTATACTTCTTTTTACTCCATCTTCCATGATAATTGGTATTGGATTGTTTGTATATCTAGGTGAAGATGTTGTTATGATGTACATAGTGTCATCTTTCATTCTTCCTTGGGAGTATTTTCCTTCGAATTCTGCTTCTTTTGTGATTTCTGGATTTTCTTTGTCTTCTATGTTATATATTTTTAAGAAAGAAAGTCCTTGGCTGGATGTTATCCCAAGTGTTTTGAATATGTTATTGTTCTGGTTGTTTCCAAAAACTGCAAGTGAATTGTTGTTAATGAAAAGTCCTGCAGGTCTTTCTTTAAATTCAATTTCAGAAATGATTTCTGCGTCTTCTCCAGGGTATGCCTTGATTATGTATAGCGTTTTATCCGTTATTGTGTAGATATAATTGCCGTCTGTTTTGATTATGTCTGCTTCATCAATTCCTGCAACTTGTACGTTTGTTTCTGAAT
>CAZYEG010000011.1:0-12906 GCA_964646365.1 uncultured Methanosarcinales archaeon | reverse complement strand
GAAACAATCAAAAATTCTAATCTACAAACCATTGACTACTCATATGATGAAGTTGGTAACATAATTTCCACCAATAACGATGGAAATCTAAAGGAATATTCTTACGATAATCTAAACCGAATCACAAGTTCAACCCAGAACAATCTAACATACACATACGATAGCATCGGCAACCTAAAAGAAATATCATCACTAACACTATTAATGACATTTATATTCAATGGAAGTGCTCACGCACCAACATTTGTTATAAATTCACACAATACAAGATATTGCCTAGATCTCGATAACGATGGCTACTTTGTTGTAAACGTCTCTGGTGCAGACTGCGGCCCAACAGATTGTAACGACACAGACGCATCAATCAACCCAGGAGAAACAGAAGTCTGTAACAATAGAGATGACAACTGTAACAATATAATAGATGAAAACATCCAAACAAGAAACACAGGAACCAATATTGGAGAATGTGAATTTGGGATACAATCATGCATTTCTGGCTCATGGCAAACCACACAGCAAGGAGTCGGTCCGATAAACGAAACATGTGACAACAAAGACAACGACTGTGACGACATCATTGATGAGGATTTAGACAATCAAACATCTGGAATCGATATAGGAGAATGCAGAAAAGAAATCAAGTCTTGTGTTTCAGGCACATGGCAAGTTGCTCAATCAGGAATTAATCCAACTAATGAGACATGTGATGGTCTTGACAACGATTGTGATACCATAATTGACAACGGCGGCAATTCTCTTTGTCAAGACACCTTCTACTGTAATGGTGAAGAAGTATGTTCTGGGACTTCTGGTTGCACAGCGGGCACTCAGGTGTCATGTAATAATCACAGCGTTTCTGAAATCAGAACATGCACATCTCAATCAGATAACAACACATTTACTCTTGATTATTTTGCAGGCTTCCAATCATCATGCAATGAAAACACAGATTCATGCACAGTAGCAAACATCGAATACACACATTCATGCAACAAATCATTATGTTTCGCAGAATGTGAAACCGACTCAGATTGTAATGACAATAATAGTATCACATTAGACACATGCAACTTATGTGAATGTGAACATCAAACAGTTGGTTTTGTCTCAGCATCCATTAATGAAACAAACCTTAAAGGATACCGTCCTTTTGGAGGATATGATCTTGATCAGGATTGGTTTATCCGTGGCGCAGGACAGAGCTTCATTCCATCTGCAAGAGGCAGACCAGTTGAAATCAATTTTTATACAAAGCATTTGAATGGTCGTGCACTATTTGATATAGCTCTAGATATTACCGACATGGATCGAAATGTGTATGGAACAAGCAGAATACAAGGAATTAATGATACAAACTTTCAGTGGTACACATTCGTTATAGACAATCCTAAAATAATGAGTCCTTCAGAAAAATATCAAATTAGGATATATACAATTTCAGAAACAGAAAGCATTGATGAAACCATGTATGGTCTTGCACTCAAAGATGACGTCTATCCAGATTGGAATGCATTAGATGCTTTCTATAATTCATATCCACGAGAAACATATTCTATATTTGATCTAATATTTAATGTCGTTTCTTCAAGCACTTGTTCAGCTAATAACGAATGCGATGATAACAACATCTCTACAAGTGACATTTGTCATTACGGACACTGTCAAAACTATCCAATAACCAATCTAGCTTTTAGTTCCGGATGGAATTATGTGTCTTTCCCTTTCACTGATGGGATAAATATTAATGAAATCAACAGAACATGCAACATTATTCCTCAGCTTTGGTTTTGGGAAAACGAGTCATATTATTTAGAGCAAAACATTCAACTAAGAGGCGACAAGGCATATGTACTCTATTCTTTTGAAGACTGTACAATTCAAATGCCATTTAATTACTCAACATTCAATTTTAATCCAGTTAAAGGATGGAATTTAGTACCTTCAAAATGGGGCACGGGCAGCATAGACGACATATCTGGAGACTGTATAATTGACAATACCGTATGGACACATGAAAACGGCAACTTTGTTGAAGCAACAGTGTTAAATCCAGGTAAAGCAATTTGGGTACACGTCCAAGATAATTGCTCATTCTATGCACCACGTCGGGGTGGAGGAAGTCCAGGTGTGGCTACATTATCATCTATGCCACCATCAATGGGTACCATTAATGAAGATAGAGATGATGACGGCTACAGCAATTCAGAAGACTGTAACGATAATCACCCAATGGTATACCCAGGAGCTATCGAAGTCTGCAACGGAATAGATGACAATTGCGATGGCGTAGTTGATGAAAATGGTGACTCATTTTGTTCTGATGGGAAATACTGTAATGGAGAGGAATCTTGTGTAAGCGGTTCCTGTGTGTCAGGTGACAGTGTTGATTGCTCATTATACAATATTCAATCTATATCCACATGCAATAATAATCCAGACAATAACCAATACACATTAGATTATATTTCTTCTTATGAGTCATATTGTGACGAAGATACTGATTCATGTTCAAGAGGCGGTGCAGGATATTCACACACTTGCAGCATTTCAGAATGCGGCGCAGAGTGCGAAACAAATAATGATTGTTCCTCTGGTATATGTTCCAATTGCGTTTGCCAACCAGGATGTACTTCGGACTTGGGTTGCCCAGATAAGTGTGTTGAAGAAATTCACTATTCAGGTGGAGAATGTTCAGATTCGTCATGCGTCTATAATATGATATCTTGCAACGCTTTCGACGGATACTTTGACACATCAGGAAGAAGATGGCAATACAAAAATATGTCACAAGAAGAACAAAAATATACAGAGTATCGCGACTACTATTGTGGTAATGGATGTGAATACAGAGTTAACCATTATACATGGCAGACAATCAGAATTGAAGACTACTCTTACACAGTTGATTTGGATCAAGGATGGAACCTTGTCTCATTCGCGCTTGACAGCAACATAAGTATTAGCGAAGTGCAATCACAATGTAATATAATGTCACCTGTCTGGTACTGGGAAGATGTTGGTTACAAAGTTGAATATAATGAGTTATCTCCAGAAAAAGGATATTCTATGTACTCACATGAAGAGTGTGAAATATCATTTGACTTTACAAAAGATAATTTAGATCTCGAATTAAATCCAGGATGGAATCTTATTCCTTCCGCAAATCATTACATATATCGTAAAGATATAGATACAAACTGTAACATTACACAAAAGACAAGAGGGATAGATAACAATTTGTATTACAATGTAGAATTAATCCAGCCAGGACAAGCTTACTGGGTTCACGTTAAAGAGGGGTGTACAATTAATTACACGAGGTAAATAAAATGGGATTAGAAAAAGAATTACTTATACTCGGTTCAGCAGCACTCTTTGCTACAGGAGCCATTGCAGATAAAATAGATATTGAAGTTGAAGCACATGGGGTATGGATGGGTGTACAAGATTTAGTTGCTTATAATAATGCTTCTATGAGTATCACGAATACTGCAAGCAGAGGATTTGATGATTTAGACGATACCAAAGCCCCAGCACATCCTTTTGGAGTAAGTACTTATTTAGTTGCTGATGATTCTGATGTTCCACTTCAACACAGTTATATTCCATTTGGTTCAAATCTTTCTTTTAATGTTTCAATGGAAGATTATGGTGGTTTTGCATCTACTTCAAAATTTGCAACCGTTAATGGACTTGTTGATGGGCCATGGGCTGGAATTAAATTATTAAATGGTGTACCAGGAGATATAGTCAATGTTTCTAATGGCTCAGAGATTGACATGACAGATTACGATGGTCTTATTATTACACCTCGTCCAAAGATGGATATTGGCGATTTTAGAGTTGAATACGATGGAGTGCACATTCCGATTGCATTTTCTTTTTTTTCTGATGGCAAAGTAGATTTTATTGAAATTTATGGTGTAAGCAGCTTAGTAGGCAATCATGCAGAACAGTATATGGGTGATGCAACATTGCAGCAAGATGGGATTTACACCGCCGATATAGTTGTGCCTTCAGCTAAATCGCATTTCATGTATGGTGTGATTAATCCTAACCTATAAGTGACTACAAGGACAATGTTTAAATATTATTAAATAAACACGGTATGTATGGATCCTATCGACGACATGTCTTATGGAACGATGAATATGGGAGAAGCTTCAATAGAAGTTTATGACGCTGCTGCTCCTAAAGAGGAATATAATCCTACTTTTCTTCAACGTATTAGAGACAAGGCTTCACTATGTATTGCAGGTGGAGTTGCTTACGCACTTACTCGATTTGCTTCACCCGCTGAGGCTGCAGGTGTTGACTTTTACGAGAATGATGGTGTTCCAGATATTACCAACGGTACTAATTTGAGCTGGCGTGTAATGTATGATAATGATGCAGGTGATGATACCGTAGGTATTGAACTTTCTAATATTTATTCAACTACAACACCGGTAGTTGATCAAAAGCCTTTTGATTGGTCTGAAGTGATTAGTAGTACAGGAGAAAATCTTTATAAAATTGTTTTAAGTCAAGGTTTTGGTTTTGCAATTCCAGACACAGATAGTACAGAGGTTATTTACAAAACAACAATCCCTTCGGGACATACAGTCCAAACAGGAGATTTTGATGGAATTGCAGATATGAATTTAATTGCTGATCAAACTGATACATACACAGGTCCAACAGGGTCAAGCATTCCAGCATCAGAATATGAACACATAATATCCTCACAGGGAAAAGGAACACCTCTTCCTTCAGAAGGCACATACACAAATCCAGCAAGCACAGTGGTAACAAGTGTAATGAGCGGACTTTCTGAACAAGGATCAGATCTTGTTGATATTGTTGGCGGAACATCATATGTATTTAATGGCTGGAGCATGGTTGGCGGTGCAGATACAAATGGCCAGACAAGCGGAACTTCAACGCAAGTTGTATTTAATGCTACAAGCGATACCGAATTAATTTGGCAATGGCTAGGAACTAATTATCTTGTTGAAACATCTGTTACCAATAAAGATAATGGTGGGGGAAGAATAGATCCTTCTGTGTGGGTTCCTGCTGGAAGCAACGTTGATATATACGCAGAAGGCACAGAAAGTAGAGATGTTTTTGACCATTGGGCAGGATCTACAGATGGTTGGTCTTTTTCAGAAGAAAATGGCAAACAAAAGGCAAGCAAGAATATCAATTTCGCAGAGTATCTAGAAGCAGTCTTTGATAAGATGAAGGGCTCATTATTTCTTTTTAAGTAATTCGTCACTAAAAAGTGACAAATAACCGAAACATTTATAAGCAGATAAAGCAATATTCTTCTTAATATGGCACTTAGCGATATTGTAAGCACTTTAGAGAGAGGTTTTTCTAGATTTTATAATGCTGCACGTACTACTACCATTATTGGAGCAGGTCTGCTTGGGGCTTTTGCTGCTGAAGCATCTACAAATAAAACATATGAATATGAAACTCCATATGTAACGGCTGTGAGTAGCATTGATGGTTATTTTACAGCATCTGATGATGGTGTAACAAATGCAGTTGAATTATCTAAGAGTCCAAGTTCTCCATTTATAGATGGAACGAACTACACATGGAATATTGGAGCTGAAAACAATGAAGCTAATGGTAATGTATCTCAAGTGCAATTAGATAATATACATTCTATGGCGCCTCCTACTCCAGGCAACACATCAGGTTGGTCATCAGAAGTATCTGCTCTAGGAAACGATTTTTATAGAATTATTTTTACTTCTACAGTTCCACCGTCACAAATTGAACCTAATGGCGATTCTGAAACATTCTCAATCACAACTTATGGCGAAGCAGGCAAAGACATAATTATTGGTTGGGCCAACGGGTATGGGAATCATGTAACTGAAGGATGGCTCCCATCTGGTGGTGACCCATTTCAGTGTCAGACAGGAATCGAAGCAGATAGTTTTGTATTCACAGCCTCTTCAGAATACGCTTTACCAGATCCATCAGGCACTTCAACAAACGACGCAGGAACAACAATAACAAATAATCTGGCAGGCGTTGAAGACATAATTGTTGACGGTAGTACAAATCTAGCATATGTTGTTGGATCTACAGGAACCACATTTAATGGTTGGGCACTTACAGGAACCCCTGATACAAATGGGAACTTTACAGGAAATTCAACAAACGTTGTTGTAACACCAACAAATGATACAGATCTTGTATGGAATTGGGGAAATACAAATCTTTACGTTACAGCAAATTCTGACACTAACGGATCAATTGACCTTTCAAGTGGGTGGTATACACTTGGAACAAATCTAGCAGCTAATGCAACCCCTAATGAGCACCACCACTTCGGAGGTTGGTCAGGAGACGGTACAAACAATATCACATCAGGAACAATAGGTTCTGAAAATATTGAATTAGATGTTTCATCGCCTTTCTCAATAAATGCAAACTTCGCTATTAACGAATATGATTTTGCAGAAAATAATCCACAAGGCACATCATCAACTAACACATACGACGCTTACACAATCGTCACCAGTTCAGCAGATCCAGTTACGAACGGTAATACTCGTTATATCAATCCTGAATGGACAGCGAATAACGCAGACACAAACGGAAACACATCCGGAAGTTCGCCTTTCGTTGGAGAACTTCTTGGCGATACAACTGTTGATTGGAACTATTTAACACAACATCTATTAACAGTCGGCTCGGATGGTAATGGTTTAGTTTCTCCAACCAACCAGTGGGTTAGTGAAGGTGACGAGATAGAAGTCTCAGCATCTCCAAATGCACATTATCACTTCGAAGGCTGGCAAGGTGACACAAACGCACTTGATGATGCAAATTCACCAACTACCACAGTGGATGTTTCATCACCAGTAGATTTAACAGGAACTTTCGCAATCAATGAATATACATTACAAGTTACAAATCCACATGGTGCATCTGGTACACAAACCAACGATGCATTATCTTCAGTTACTAATTCAGCAGACACAGTTGTTGACGATGGGCTTACACGTTACACATTAGACAATTGGGAACTTTTGAATCATTCAGACACAAATGGTTTGACAACTGGAACAAATTCTTCAGTAGCTATCAGCCCAACCAATGACGCATCTTTGGCTTGGAATTATAATACAAATCATTTTGCAGATTTCGATACACAAGGTAATGGAACAGTAAATTTGCCAGACGGGTATCATCTTGAAGGTACAGATTTAGAAGCAACTGCAACACCTGATGCTCACAACCATTTCACAGGTTGGGAAGGCGATGGTACAAATAATATTATTGTAGGAGACGTAGATTCAACCAATATCACCGTTGATGTTTCAAACCCTCTTGAATTAATTGCAACATTTGGTCTCAACCAATATGATTTAGTAGTCAACAATCCTCATGGAGAATCCTCAACCAATTCATACGACGCATTCACAGTTGTTACAAACGCCGCTGATCAAGCAGTAACTAATGGTGCAACTCGTTATCTAAACAACGGTTGGTCATCAGTTGGTGGTGCAGACACTAACGGTAACACCTCTGGTAATTCAGAATTTATTGGCGAAATGACGAATAATACCACAGTTTCATGGGACTGGTTAACTGAACACATGTTAACTGTTGGTTCAGATAGCAATGGCTCATCTACACCAGACTCTAAATGGGTTCCTGAAGGTGGAGAACAAGAAGTTGTCGGAACACCAAATCAATTTTACCACTTTGGTGAATGGTCTGGTGATACAGGAAGCATCTCTAGTGGAACTGTTTATGATGCCAACATTACTGTTGTAGTAAATGAACCAACAGATCTTAATGCAAGCTATGATCCTAATCTTGCACCAAAAGGAACACCAGAAGAGTATCTTGCTGAAATGGGATACTCAAATAATTTTGATCAGGCGGAACTCGCTGATCCCGATACAGACACGATGAAGAACTGGGCAGAATATCAAGCAGGAACAGATCCATTAGACATACAATCATTTTTAGGTTTAAAGAGTGTTAGAAAAGAAGGAGATTCCCTTGTTCTCGAATGGGATAGTGTTGATGGGAAAGTATATGGCGTAGAAGGATCAACTAATTTAAATGATGGATTTTTCCCGGTTACAAACGGAATCCAAGGTGGAACATATACAACCACTTTACCAGAGAATCCAACATTCTATAGAATTATTTTAAATTAATTTTTTATCGAAAATTCTCCGATTTTTTCTAAGTAATACATATAAAAAATGTTCAATTAGTTATAGTATGGATCTGACAAATAAGATTTACACAATACGTGGTAAACAAGTAATGTTAGATAGAGATTTGGCAGAACTATATGGTGTTAAATCAATTCGCTTAAGAGAACAAGTTAAAAGAAATATTGAAAGATTTCCGGAAGATTTTATGTTTTTGTTGGATGTAAATGAAATTAATTCCATGGTATCGCAAAATGCGATACCATCAAAAAAGCACTTAGGGGGATATAGTCCATACGTTTTTACTGAACAGGGTGTTGCATCACTCTCAGGAGCGTTAAAAAGTAAAAAAGCAGTACAGATTAATATTCAGATTATGAGAGCATTTGTTACTATGCGTAAATTTATTACATCCAATACTCAGATTTTTTCTCGTTTAGACAATCTTGAAATTAAACAGTTAGAACATGATAAAAACTTTGAAAAAGTGTTTGAAGCTATCGAAAGTAAGACAATTAAACCAAGTAAAGGAATTTTTTATAATGGACAAATTTTTGCTGCATATAAGTTTTTAAACGATCTGATAAAGAGCGCGAAAAAATCAATAATTTTGATTGATAATTACATAGACGAATCTATTCTTGCATTATTTTCAGAAAATAACATTGATGTAACTATTTACACAAAAAATCTAACAGAAAAATTAAAACTCGACCTTAAAAAATACAATTCACAGTATAATCCAATTAAAATAATAGAATTTAATAACAGCCATGATCGTTTCCTGATAATAGATTCTTCAACGGTATATCATTTTGGCGCATCACTTAAAGATCTTGGTAAAAAGTGGTTTGCATTTTCTAAGTTTGATAAAGATGCGGCGAGCATGCTTAGTAAATTAGATTAAATAAAATCTGTGCACATTGTGCACAGTGTATATAAATAGATGTTTATGCACAATATTTATATAGCAGTGTCTTCAGAGTAATTAATAATGGCAAAAGAGGCAGTAAGAAGTGGTGTAACTTTCGATAGAGACAACTACATTAAGCTGGATAATATTGTCAAAAATTCTAAAAGATATAAGATTGATAAGTCAGAAATTATTAATGCACTTCTAAAAAATTCAAATTTATCAGTAAAAAGCATACAAAAACTTGTGATGGATTACCGTGAAAAGAAATAAAATAATACTAGGACTTGGAATATTATTGGCGGTTTTGTTAGTTCCAACAGTTTTTGGCTGGGACACTAGTGGACCGTTGTATATTTACAAAGACCATACATTTGAACCAATTTTTTTCAATATTACACTTTCAGAATATTCAGAAGGACAAAGCTGCAGTATAGCTCCGTTTTTACCCGGGGATAGCCAAATATTTACAAACATGTACAATACTTCTTCAACTATATGGAGAACTAATCTGACTTTTGATGTCGCAGGATTTTATTATATTAATTTAACATGTAATGATTCAACAGGTTATAACATTAGTACAATTTACAATCACACAATTGTTAATAACACATACATTAACTTATCTTATCCAGCAGCAATGTTGACTGGACTAAACACATCTTTTAACGTAACTTTTCACAATTATACTGGTGGTCTTGTCGAGGATGCAGATTGTAACATCACAATTTCTACAACGTCTGCCATGACAGGAACATCACTTTACCAATATCATAATGTATTTACACAAAATGACACATACTCAGTAAGTATCAATTGTTCCAAAGAGAACCATTCTAACATAGTTCTTCATGATACTATTGATGTTATGCCTTTTTTTACGCTTGCTCAAGAACTTACAGGGCTCTATTACAGTTCCCTTGCATTAGCCGACTACGATAATGATGGTGATTGGGATTTGTTTGAATTAGGAATGATCGATGCATCAAATCCCGCATTTATTTATTATATTAATGATGGGGTATCTTTTGCAAATGAAATTAATTTTTCTGATGTGTATAAAGAAGGGTCAATTACTTTCCTTGATTATAATCGTGATGGGCAGTTAGAATTTTTTGTTACTGGTGACGATACTTCTAATAAAAATGCAATACTTTATTCAAACAACACAGGGCTTTTATCTAATTCTGGACAGAATTTTACTGGAGTTGAATTTGGATCTGCAGGAATAATTGATGGAGATTTTGATGGAGATTTAGATTTATTTTATTCAGGCCTTGCCAGCGTAGATATTAGGAATTATTCAAAAAATGAAAATAATAATTATATTCCAAATTCTTTTTTAGATGGGGTAACTCCCAAAAGATTTGCATCGAATGTCTTTTGTTATATTAATAATACTATTAATTTATTTTCTTCAGGATATAGTGGTACAAATAGATTATTTGAAATATTTTCCCTTATAGAGGGGCAATTCTTGAATACGGAAAATTTAACAGGAGTAGAGAGAGGGTCAATTAATTGTCTTGATTTTGACAATGACAATGATTTAGATTTATTATTGACAGGTACAACAACTGGAAGTAATGCTGGGGCAATAAGCAAATTATATTCACAAGAAGCAGGAGTTTTTAATTTAAATAATTCAGGCTTTGAAGAAGCATATGTGAGTAGTTCAACATTCGGGGACGTTAATAATGATGGAACACTAGACATTGCAATCTCAGGACGGAATGGAACTAATGCGTATTTTACAGAATTGTATTCAAATATTAATAATATCTTTTTACCACTTGAAATTGAACTACAAGGATTATCACTATCATCAATAGTCATTTTTGATTATGACTATGATGGAGATTCTGATTTAATAGTCTCGGGGCAATATAGCGGACCAGATTTTAGAACACTCATCTACAAATCAAACTACCACAACATAAAAAACAACACCATCCCAGAACCACCAGACAAGGTTGACGTTTCTTACCAAAACAACATGCTTTTCATAAATTGGTCAAGAGGAAATGATAGCGAACAAGGACAAAATGGTCTTTACTATAACCTTCGTGTTGGAACATCTTCTGGCGGCAATGATATAGTTTCTGGTAAATATGGTGGTTCTTCTAATCCAACTTCAGGGTATATTGGAAACATGCAACAACGAATAAATATATCTTTGAATGTTTCACAAACAACATATTTTGTTTCAGTCCAATCCATTGATGCAGGGCTTAGGTCCGGTAATTGGAGCACACAAGAAACATATACTCCTTGTGAAAAACCAGAATCTGGAGATTGGACATTAGTTGGACAGGATTGTGGGGATATTTCAGAAGACTTGATGCTTAATCAAAATCTCTACATCACACAAGGCACAAACATTACATTTAATCGAAGAGCAATTACAATAAATCAAACATCTGATAATGAATATGCTATACATGTGATAAACGCATCTTTAATAATTTTAGATTCTAATGTCACATCAAATAAAAAACTAAATATTATTGACAATGGAACACTATTGGTTTCATCATCAAGATTTACAAATATCACTTTAAGATTAGACAATACAACTTTTAAGAATTCCATTGCTACAACATTGACTCTTAACAGCAACAACACAATAATCAATTCAACCATATCAAACATTTCTGTTAATTCAACAGGAAACACACTAACTAATGTCTCTGCCAATATATCAATTGCAACTAATGGAGGATATGTTCGGAATTATTTTTTAACATTTATTAATCCACAACTTATTGATGGAATTAATATTTCTATCAAAAGAGGCAGCGAAAATATAACATCTGATTTAGCCATAAATGGATTTAAAAAGTTCCAGCTTCAAAGCTACAATTACACATCTGCAAATTCTTATAATGATCTCATGAATTATACTATAAACATAAGCCGTGTTCTTTATTACATTAATTCAACCGAAATTACACTCGATAGCAACCTAATTGTCAATTTATCTCTACAGGAAGGATATCCAGACTCATCAGAATTTGACGATTCAACAGACTTTTCTTCTCTAGATTTATCGGCATTATCAAACACATCACCAAAAATTGGGAAAACCAATATTGCCAATATTCAATTGTTAGAGAATGTCAGCATTGTTGGATATAACTTTTCACAAAATATTTCTATTGAACCAAATTATATTTCTGTAAACATATCATCATGGAACGAAACATCTGCAAACCTTACATTTGAAGGTATAAATTACAATTATACACCAGTAATATTAAGAAATGGAATAAACTGTCCAGCATGTACAATTTTAGATTGGTCTTCAAACGTTATTGTAGAAGTGGATGGTTTCTCAACTTATCAAACTAGAGAAAATTCTTGGCTTAATGTAACTTATTCAAATAATAAATTAATTCCAAATAAATCTTTTGAGATACAAATCAACTACTCAAATTATCTAATTGGAGAAACTGTTGCTGATGGAGTATGCGTCTCAAATATTACAACTTTTTCACTTAGTAACGGATTATTTAGAGGAAATTATCAGCAATCCACAACTGGCGCTGTAAATTTCCAAGTAAATTGTTCGTCTACAACACACGAGAACATTAGCAGAACGTATTCATTTATCATTTCAGAGAATAGAACCTTATTTACTTATTCACAGAATCTCACAGGAGCATATGATTCATCAGTTATTACATATCCAATTTTAAATCCAAGTTATATATTGCTGACAGGTGATAGCGTTTCTAAAATATATGACAATATACAGGGATTAATAACAGTCAATAAGACTCTAGATTTACCAAAAATTGGTACTAC